>NZ_OY856306.1:2100000-2223678 GCF_963693435.1 Pasteurella atlantica | reverse complement strand
TGGCGAGAAAATGTCAAAATCACGTGGTACATTCATTCAAGCAAGCACCTATTTAAAACATATCGATCCAGAATGTTTACGTTATTACTACGCCGCAAAATTACATAATCGTATCGAAGATTTAGACTTAAATCTGGACGATTTTGTACAGCGTGTAAACAGCGATATCGTCAATAAATTAGTAAACTTAGCTTCTCGTAATGCAGGCTTTATCAAAAAACGTTTTGATAATAAATTAAGCAGTAAACTTGATGATGAAGTACTTTTTGCTGAATTTACTGAAAAATCACAGCAGATCGCTACATTTTATGAAGATCGTGAATATAGCAAAGCGATCCGTGAAATTATGGCATTAGCGGATAAAGCGAATAAATATGTTGATGAAAAAGCCCCTTGGGTATTAGCCAAAGAAGAAGGTAAGGGTAAAGATCAAGAATTACACGATGTTTGCTCGATGGGAATTCAATTATTCCGTGTGTTAATGACCTACTTGAAACCTGTAATGCCAGTGCTTGCTGAAAAATCAGAAGCATTCTTACAAACAGAATTAACCTGGAATAATATTGCAACACCATTACTAAGCCACGAAGTGACACCGTTTAAAGCATTATTCTCTCGTTTAGATCAAAAACAAACGGAAGCAGTAAAAGAAGAAACCAAAGCACTGTTTGAAGCAACGCAAAAACAAGAAATTGCAAAAAATGAGCAAAAACAGACCGCTTCGACAAACACAAAAGTAGAACCAATCGCCCCAGAAATTACCATTGATGATTTTACAAAAATTGATATGCGTGTGGCGAAAGTCTTGAAATGTGAAGAAGTGAAAGAGTCGAAGAAATTATTGCGTTTCCAATTAGACTTAGGAGATCATCAACGTGAGGTGATTTCAGGCATTAAAGCGGCTTATTCTAATCCACAAGAATTAGAAGGGCGTTTTGTGATTATGGTCGCTAACCTTGCCCCTCGTAAAATGAAATTTGGCACCTCAGAAGGGATGATTTTATCAGCGGGAACAGGCGGTTCAGATTTATTCTTACTCTCAGCAGACAGTGGCATAACTGCTGGTATGCAGGTTAAATAGGATAAAAAATGCGTTTATTAACTCTGTTTCTTATTATGCTTTTATGTATTTTTCAAAGCTACTTTTGGTTTGGTAAAAATGGTTGGGAAGAGTATAAAAATGCTCAACGTACAGTAAAACAATTAAAAAAAGAAACGCTTCGTTTAACTGCTCGTAATGAAAAAATTATGGCTGAAATTGAAAATTTAACTAATGGTGTTGAAGCTTTAGAAGAGCGTGCCAGAATGGAATACGAGCAAATAAAACGAGATGAAATATTTTATCGTGTTGTTCCAAAAGAAAAATAGGACAGAAATTAATGCTACGTAAAATTATTGCAATTATTCCCGCCTCTGGTATTGGCACAAGAATGAATATTTCATTACCAAAACAATATTTAGAATTACAAGGGAAAACTATTTTAGAACATTCTCTGCGTCCATTTTTAACGCATCCTGATATTCATAAAATAGTTGTAGCAATATCACAAGCGGATACATTTTATTCAAATCTTGCAATATTGAAATCAGACAAAATTCAACTTGTTTATGGTGGTGAAACTCGGGCAAATTCTGTGCTTAATGCGTTAAAAATACTTGAAAATGATGCTTGGGTATTGGTTCACGATGCTGCTCGCCCTTGTTTGAAGCGGTCAGATGTAGATAAAATTTTGCAAATTGATGATCCTAATGGTGCTATTTTAGCAACACCTGTTGTAGATACAATGAAACGTGCTAATGCTCAATCTCAAATTGTAAAAACTGAAGATCGTAGTACCCTTTGGCGAGCTTTAACACCGCAATTCTTTAATGTCGGATTATTAAAAAAAGCCTTAGTTTTGGCATTTCAAAACAATGAGACTGTAACAGATGAAGCCTCTGCGATGGAACTATTGGGTTATAAACCTCAGCTGGTTGAAGGACGTTCCGATAACTTGAAAATCACCCATCCTGAAGATTTAGCTTTGGCTGAATTTTATTTAGCACAAGAAGGAATAAATAAATGATTAGAATTGGACACGGCTTTGATGTACATAGTTTTGGTAGTGATAAACCGTTAATAATTGGCGGAGTAACAATCCCTTATGAAAAAGGATTTATTGCTCATTCAGACGGCGATGTCGCTCTGCACGCATTAACGGATGCGTTATTAGGTGCTGTTGCTTTAGGTGATATTGGAAAATTATTTCCTGATACGGATCCGCAATTTAAAGATGCAGATAGTCGAGGATTGTTGATTGAAGCTTATCAAAAAGTGCGAGAGCAAGGCTATAAAGTGGGTAATGTTGATATTACTATTATTGCCCAAGCACCAAAAATGCGAGCTTATATTGATCAAATGCGACAAACCATTGCTGATGATTTACAATGTGATGTAATGCAAGTAAATGTGAAAGCAACGACAACAGAAAAGCTTGGTTTTACAGGACGTGGCGAAGGTATTGCTTGTGAGTCTGTCGCGTTATTAGTAAAAATTTAAAAGTTAAGGTTTAAAAACTAAATTTTAAAAGAAAAATTTTAAAGGAAAAATAGTTATGAGTAATTTTGCTTATCTTCAACAAAGACGTAAACAGTTAAAACTTAAAGTGAATGACGTATGCGAACAAGCAGGAGTTACTCGTGCTTATTTTAATCAATTAGTAACGGGTAAAATTAAAAATCCGAGTGCGATTAAGCTAAAAGCATTACATACCGTATTGGATATTAAAGAAGACACGAATCAGCGTGTGGGTGTAATTTTTGGTAAGTTCTACCCTGTTCATACTGGGCATATCAATATGATTTATGAAGCGTTCAGTAAAGTAGATATCCTGCATATTATTGTGTGTACTGAAAGTGAGCGTGATCTTGAATTGTTTAACAATAGTAAGATGAAACGTATGCCGACTAATGAAGATCGCCTACGCTGGATGCAACAAATTTTTAAATATGAGCAAAAGCAAATCTTAATTCATCATTTAGAAGAAGATGGGCTACCGAGTTATCCAAATGGTTGGGAAGGCTGGGCGGAACGTGTTAAAAAACTGTTTGAAAATAAAGGGATAAAACCAACCACTGTATTTAGCAGTGAGCCACAAGATAAAGATCCTTATGAGACTTATTTAGGTTTAGATGTTCATTTAGTCGATCCTGACCGTGTCTCTTTCAATATTTCTGCGACAAAAATTCGTAATCACCCTTTCAAATATTGGCGATTTATCCCGAAAGAAGTGCGTCCTTTCTTTGTTAAAACAGTGGCAATTTTAGGTGGTGAAAGTAGTGGTAAAAGCGTTTTAGTCAGTAAATTAGCCAATGTGTTTAATACTACTTCTGCGTGGGAATATGGACGTGAATATGTATTTGATGAATTAGGGGGTAACGAACAAGCGTTACAATATTCAGATTATCCACAAATTGCATTAGGGCATAAAAATTATATTGATTATGCAATGCGGCACGCTCATAAAGTTGCTTTTATTGATACCGATTTTATTACCACTCAAGCCTTTTGCATTCAATATGAAGGCAAAGCTCACCCATTTTTAGATTCAATGATCAAGGAATATCCCCTTGATGTGGTCATTTTACTTTCTAATAATACCAAATGGGTTAATGATGGATTACGTAGTTTGGGTTCGGAAAAACAACGTCAGAAATTCCAGCATCTTCTTAAAAAGTTGCTGAAAAAATATAATATTCCTTATATTGAAATTGCATCACCGAGCTATTTAGAACGTTATAATCAAACAAAAGAGATCGTAGACGCCATTTTAAGTGATGCACCTCTTCCATTAACAAATAATGAGAGTAAATAAATGATTCTTTTTGCTGGCGATCCTCATGGCTGTTATGAACATCTCTATCCCTTTGTTAAAGAAAGAGATGATATTGCATTAGTTATTTTAGGCGATCTACAACTAACGAGCTGTGAAGAACTTGATAAACTTGCACAGCATTGTGATATTTGGTTTATTCACGGCAATCACGATAGTAAAACGGTTGCCTCTTATGATGCTATTTGGGGAACGCATTGGAAAGCGCGTAACCTCCACAATCGTGTTGTTGATATACAAGGTACAAAAATTGCAGGATTAGGTGGCGTGTTTAGAGGACATATCTGGATGCCTCCTAACCGTCCAATGTTTTTTGATCATATTCATTATTGCCAATACTCGCCTGAGAAAATTTGGAGAGGAGGCATTCCATTACGACACAGGGTATCAATTTTCCCTTCAGACTTTGAAATATTAGAAGATCAAAATGCTGATATTCTTATTTGTCACGAAGCCCCTTATCCACACCCCAAAGGGTTTAAAGTCATTAACCAATTGGCACAAAAAATGGGAGTTAAGAAAATTTTCCACGGACATCATCACGAAAATTTTGATTATAAAAAAATAAACCATACTGCCTGTGAAATATATAATATTGGCTTTCGTAGTTTATCAGATATGAATGGTAATTATTTATGTATTGGTATTGATGATAGATAAATAGAGCGGTAAGATTTTATCAGTTTTTTACAAAAATGTAATAAATAGTAATAATATATAAAAAATAAACTTATTTCTTAATAGAAAAATATTGTTAATAATGTTAATATTTTTACGTATGTAATTAAAAAGGGGAAAAGATGCAAGATCCACAAATTCTAATTGTTGAAGATGAAGCAGTTACTCGTAATACCTTAAAAACTATTTTCGAAGCAGAAGGCTATAATGTTTTTGAAGCGACTAATGGTAACGAGATGTCAGCTATATTAAAACAGCAAACGATACATTTAATTATTATGGATATAAATTTACCAGGAAAAAATGGATTAATTCTTGCTCGCGAATTACGTGAAAACACTAATATCGCATTAATGTTTCTTACTGGGAGAGATAACGAAATTGATCGCATTTTGGGTCTTGAAATCGGTGCTGATGATTATATTACTAAACCGTTTAATCCTCGTGAATTAACTATTCGAGCAAGAAATCTTCTACATCGCACGATGACGGAAAATAATAACAATAAAGATCTGAATGTCGAAAATTATCAGTTTAATGGTTGGACTCTTGATATTAACAGCCGTTCACTGATTACACCTGATGGTAATGCAACCAAATTACCTCGTAGTGAATTTCGGTTATTGCAACATTTTTGTGAAAATCCAGGAAAAATTCAAACCAGAGAAGCCTTGCTTTATACAATGACAGGGCGTGAATTAAAGCCTCACGATAGAACGGTTGATGTCACCATTCGTCGTATTAGAAAACATTTTGAATCCTATCCTAGTACACCAGAAATCATTATTACCATTCACGGTGAAGGTTATCGTTTTTGTGGTGCATTAGATTAATATTTTTCATAAATTAACGTAGATACAAGAGACAAGGTATGCCTTGTCTCTATACAATATATTTATATTTCAATTATTTTTGCCCTAATAACTGTCTGATTTGTGCTTTTAAGATATTAATTGCCACTCGGTTTTTTCCCCCTTTTGGCACAATAATATCCGCAAACTGTTTTGAAGGCTGAATAAATTGTAAGAACATCGGGCGAACCGTTTTATTATATTGTGTTATCACCGAATCCATTGTACGACCACGTTCTTCCATATCTCGTTTTAAACGGCGAATAAAACAGATATCCAAAGGTGCATCTACAAAAATTGACATATCCACTTCATTACGAATTTTTTGATCAGTAAGCAATAAAATACCTTCTAAAATAATCACTCGTTTTGGTTCAAAAGGACAAACTGTTGGTAAGCGAGTATGTTCAACATAGCTATATTCTGGAATTTCAATCGTATTACCTGATTTTAACGCTTGAAGATGTGAAACAAGTAAGGCGTGATCCATTGAACTTGGGTGGTCATAGTTTGTTTTAACACGCTCTTCCATTTCTAAGTGGCTTTGATCACGATAATAGGCAT
The DNA here is from genome assembly GCF_963693435.1 of Pasteurella atlantica. NCBI lineage: Bacteria > Pseudomonadati > Pseudomonadota > Gammaproteobacteria > Pasteurellales > Pasteurellaceae > Pasteurella > Pasteurella atlantica. The sequence continues at coordinate 2,217,713 of NZ_OY856306.1, read as the reverse complement.
CTTCCGAAATGATACCGATATCATCAATACCAAGTTCGGCTTTTAATTCATTATAAATAGTAGTGGCGATTAAACTTTTACCTGATGCCGATGCACCAGCAATAGCAATCACAATGCAAGAAGGGTTTTTAGTTGAATTTGACATAGAATTATCCATTTTTGAGCTAACGTTCTTAAGATTATAACGCAAAATAAGTTGCTTTTGTGGATAGAAATAGCGTAGTTTAGTAAAATATTTGCAAATTCTATAAAAATCGTACCGCTATGACATTTAATTTACACTTTAAGTTACCCCAGATCACAGAAAAACATCAAGATCATCAAATATTAGGCAATCTCGTTGGACATTCCGATACTCTTGCAATCGCAGAAGCAGCACAGCAATTTAATGGTGTAAGCATCGTTGTGACGCCAGATATTCAAACTGCATTGCGTTTAGAAAGCAGTTTGCCACAATTTAGTTCGCTACCTGTTCAGCTTTTTCCTGATTGGGAAACCTTGCCTTACGATAATTTTTCGCCTCATCAAGAGATTATTTCCAACCGCTTATCAGCACTATTTCAACTTCAACAGGGCAACAAGCAGATTTTTTTACTGCCTATCCACACCTTGCTACAAAAAATTTGTCCGCCAAGTTATTTAGGTAATAATGTCTTTTTAATTAACAAAGGCGACCGTTTTTCAATTAGTCAATTACGCTTACAGCTTGAAAATGCAGGCTATCGGGGTGTTGAACAAGTGTTAGAATATGGCGAATATACGGTGCGAGGCTCAATTCTTGACCTGTATCCAATGGGAAGTGATGAGCCATTTCGCTTAGATTTTTTTGATGATGAAATTGATTCCATTCGTACCTTTGATGTGGATACGCAACGCACGATTCAAGAAATTGAAAAAATTGATTTATTACCCGCTCACGAATTTCCAACCGATGAGCAAGGCATTGAATTTTTCAGAAAAAAATTCCGAGAAACCTTTGCGGAAATTCGCCGAGAGCCAGAGCATATTTATCAGCAAGTGAGCAAAGGTGTGTTAAATGCGGGGATTGAATATTGGCAACCACTTTTCTTTGAAGAAATGGCGTCACTGTTTGATTATCTTCCTAAAAACAGCCTGTTTATTACCTTTGATAAAATCGCTGAAAAAGCGGAGTTATTTCAAAAGGACACCCAAAATCGTTTTGAAAATCATCGTGTTGATCCAATGCGTCCACTTTTAGAACCGAGTGAACTATGGTTTAAAATGGACGAGATCAACCGTCATTTAAAAAATTATCCACGTTTAACACTAACCACAGAAAAAATCCGTCAATCAGTTGCAAAAACTAATGCAAATCTGACCGCTTTACCTGATGTTGCGATAACCTCTAGCCAAAAAAATATCTTTAAAAATTTTGAAGATTTTTACACAAATTTTAACGGCAAAATTCTCTTTTCAGTGGAAACACAAGGGCGACGTGAAACCTTACTCGATTTGATCGCACCGTTAAATATCAAACCAAAACAAATCACTTCCCTTGATGAAATCAATGAACCATTTAGCTTAATGATTGGCTCATTGGATCAAGGTTTTATTTTAGAACAAAAAAATAGTGAAAATGCAAGCGGTCGATTTTTAGCAATAATTTGCGAAACGGATCTACTCGGCGAAAAAGTCCATCAAAAAACATATAGAGAAAAAAATCGTAGCACGGTTAATCCTGATACGGTGGTACGCAACCTTGCCGAGCTAAAAATCGGACAACCTGTCGTACATTTAGAAAATGGAGTCGGTCGTTACAATGGATTAGTAACCTTAGACACGGGTGGTATAACCGCAGAATACCTGATTTTGCAATACGCAGGCGATTCTAAATTGTATGTGCCTGTTTCCTCATTACATTTAATCAGCCGTTATATTGGCGGAACGGACGACAACGCGCCTTTACATAAGCTAGGTAGTGAAGCGTGGGCAAAATCACGTCAAAAAGCGGCGGAAAAAATTCGTGATGTAGCGGCAGAATTACTTGATGTTTATGCAAAACGAGAAACAAAAAAAGGATTTGCATATCAATATGATAAAGAGCTTTATAAGCAGTTTAGTGCCACTTTCCCTTTTGAAGAAACCGAAGATCAACAACTGGCAATCAATGCGGTTATCAGCGATATGTGCCAACCAAAAGCGATGGATCGCTTAGTGTGTGGTGATGTGGGCTTTGGTAAAACAGAAGTGGCAATGCGAGCCACATTCTTAGCCGTAATGAACAGCAAGCAGGTGGCAGTATTAGTGCCAACAACCTTGCTTGCTCAACAACATTTTGAAAATTTCAAAGATCGTTTTGCCGATTTCCCTGTTAATGTAGAGATGATTTCTCGTTTTAAAACCGCAAAAGAACAAAAAGCAATTTTAGAAAAAGTTGCCGATGGGCAAGTGGACATTCTGGTTGGCACCCATAAATTATTACAAGATGATGTTAAATTTAAGGATCTTGGCTTACTTATCATTGATGAAGAGCACCGTTTTGGGGTACGACAAAAAGAGAAAATCAAACAATTACGAGCCAATGTGGATATTCTAACCTTGACAGCCACGCCAATTCCTCGAACTTTAAATATGGCATTTAATGGCATTCGTGATCTATCTATTATCGCTAGTCCACCCGCTCGCCGTTTAAGTACCAAAACCTTTGTGCGACAAAATGATGAAAGCGTGATTAAAGAGGCAGTATTGCGTGAAATTTTACGTGGCGGACAGGTTTATTACCTTCATAATGATGTCGCCACCATTGAAAATTGTGCCGATAAATTAGCAGAATTAGTCCCAGAAGCACGTATTGTTATTGGACACGGACAAATGCGAGAACGTGATTTAGAACGTGTGATGAGTGATTTTTATCATCAGCGTTTTAATGTACTGGTTTGCTCAACCATTATCGAAACAGGGATTGACGTTCCAACAGCAAACACCATTATTATTGAACGTGCCGATAAGTTCGGTTTAGCCCAACTTCATCAATTACGAGGACGAGTAGGGCGTTCACATCATCAAGCCTATGCCTATTTATTAACACCACCGATTAAAACCTTAACCAAAGATGCAAAAAAACGCCTAGAAGCCTTAGAAACGTTAGATAGCTTAGGGGCAGGATTTATGCTAGCCACCCAAGATTTAGAAATTCGAGGAGCGGGCGAATTGCTGGGTAGTGAACAAAGTGGACAAATTAGCTCGATTGGTTTCTCCCTTTATATGGATTTACTCGAAAATGCAGTGCAAGCTCTAAAAGATGGACGAGAACCAACCTTAGATGAAATTACGCAGCAACAGGTTGAAATTGAATTACGAGTTTCTGCGTTGTTACCTGATGATTATGTGCCTGATGTGAATATGCGATTATCTTTTTATAAACGCATTGCCAGTGCAGAAAATAGTCGAGAATTAAAAGATCTCAAAATAGAGTTAATCGATCGTTTTGGATTATTACCAAAAGCGACAAAGAATTTATTCCAAATTACCCAACTTCGCCATATAGCTAAACAACTTGAACTGAAAAAAGTAGAAGCTGGAATAAATGGCGGTTATTTAGAATTTAAAGAAACAGCAACGCCAGATCCAATGAAATTTTTAGCATTAATACAGTCTGATAAACAAGTTTATCAGTTTGATGGACCATTTAAGTTTAAATTTAATACCACGTTGAAAGAATCAGATGAAAGATTAACCTTTGTTACTCAATTATTAAATAATATTATTGATTAATAGCGGTATGATTTTGTTCGTTTTTTGCAAAAATGGGCTAAAGTTTAAACTAATAAAACAATTTTTTTAAATAGCATTTGACATCAAGTAATAAATCTCTAAAATACGCAATCAATGAAACGCTACTGAATAAGTGGCGTTTTTTAGCGGGAATAGCTCAGTTGGTAGAGCACGACCTTGCCAAGGTCGGGGTCGCGAGTTCGAGTCTCGTTTCCCGCTCCATTTTAAAATACGTTGCCCGAGTGGTGAAATCGGTAGACACAAGGGATTTAAAATCCCTCGGCTTTCGGGCTGTGGCGGTTCAAGTCCGCCCTCGGGCACCATTTTTAAAATGAACAACATACCAAGATATTGCGGGAATAGCTCAGTTGGTAGAGCACGACCTTGCCAAGGTCGGGGTCGCGAGTTCGAGTCTCGTTTCCCGCTCCATTTTAAACGCATTGCCCGAGTGGTGAAATCGGTAGACACAAGGGATTTAAAATCCCTCGGCTTTCGGGCTGTGGCGGTTCAAGTCCGCCCTCGGGCACCATTTTAATCTTATCAATAGATTGAAAAAAAGAAGATAGCACCTTAAGGTGCTTTTTTGTTGCCTAAAATTTGTCTTCTGTCAAAACAGACTTAATTTTCCTTACTGTTACTCTATCTCTTATTAGCTAAATATAGATAAAGTGCATTATACTCATATTCTTCTGTAATCTTGTTCGTCTTACTTTATAGGTTTTATGATATTTGCACTTTAAAATTATATTTTGCTACAACAACGAAGTCTTATTATTTTGGTTTATTAATAATTATGCTAATAGATTTTGGAGAGATAATTTCTTTAATTCCATCAGATGTTTTATAAGCAACATAAGCTCGTCTCCAATTCAAATTTGGAAGTTCTTTAAATCCTAACTGGCTTGCTTTGTCAATTAGATCATTATGTTTCTTCACTGCATCATGAGAAACTACCGCCCAAAATAATCCTTGTTTATTTAGAAATTCTATTCGTTGTAAAAATCTTTCAAAGGCATCTTTACTTGCATAAACATCAAATTTTTCCACACTAGGCTCTTCATTCTTATTATTAAATATAAGTAAATTCAATCCTCTTCCCAAAGAATAAGTTTTATTACCAACCCGAATTTTACTATGTATAGTTTGCGATGTTATATATTCTGAAGAAATAAGTTGTATTTCATTTTTATTCAGTTTTGGTAGATTTATATTCGTCTTAGGTGTGTTTGGTTTATATGGTAATAAAAAACTCGCTACAGTATCATGATTATTAAGAAGAGATTCAATATCATTTTGTGAATATTGAATTCTGTCTCCTTTTTTCACTATATTAGTAGCATAAGCGTCTCCTAAATAAGAAGTAAACTTCTTGTCTTTATACTTAATAAATAAATGGTATTGAAGGCTTCCTTTATTTTTATTTAATTGCTGTTTTAGTGGTTTGATCTTAGATGATGATGTTAAAAACTTCATATTTTTATAGTCTCTATCTAGTTTGAAGAAAATGTTTCTTGCAGACAAAGAATAATACGCTGTAAAGTATATATAACAAAATATACTTTACAGCGTATTTTTGTATGAAATTTAATTAGTTGTTTTATTTGATGTTTTTTATAGTGCTAAAAGGTAAAATTAAAGACAATGGTTTATCAGGCAATGAAATTGCCCCAAATTTACTATACCATTTGGCAACATCATCATCCTTAGCCTCAATTAAAAGTCCTATTCCTCCGACTTCTTCAGAAACCTTAATGCAACGTTCTATTGCCTTATAAAGTAATACTCCGCCTATACCTTTATTTTGCTCCGAAACATCTACGCCTAAGCGAGCAAGAATGAATAACGGTACTTGATGACGACTTAATCCTTTTTGAAAGGATTTAGGTATTTGATTATATTCTATAGATGTTAATGTAATAGAATAAAAGCCTATAATCTTTTTTGTTTCTTTGTCTAAGGTTAAATAAGTTTTAGCTGTCCCTTTTTTATGAGATTGACCAGCATAGCAACGTAGAAACGTATTTAGCTCTTCATTTCCACAATCAAAGTTCTTACGATTGTGAGCTTTATCTAAAGGCTCCTCAATATATTTAGGCATCGTATAAATCCTGAGCTGTTTTAGCAGCTTTCATTAAACGTTCATTTGGAGCTGGAGGATTATCAAGCAAGTCCATTATAAATGCTAAGTCATTCTTTGATAGTGATGACTCCTCGTGTTCTTTGACAATCTCTTTAGCATTATATAGTACGTGTTTAAGGACAAAATCAGTAATCGTTGTTTTAGATAATAATGTTGCTTTTTGTAGTATTTCTTTATCATCACGACTAATACGAATAGATATTCTATCACTTGTTGTATTTATTGCTCTAGCCATTCTGATCTCCTTGTGTGCTTTCAATTAGTACAAGTTAATATATACTTTATTTATTGTATTGGCAAGTCGTTATAATATTATTAATTAAACAATTTATCAGCTCTACAGGGCAAGATCATACTTTAATTAAAGTATGATCTTGCCCTGAATCAATCGTTAAAAGTATGTGGTTACCTGGGATTTTATGGCGTTGATATAAAATAAAAACTTTCTTTTTTGCTCAAAATCATTATAATGCTGGTCTGCTGTTTTTCTAATGTTAAACAGTGATGAATTTAGGGAAGTAGTTGGGTCGCCTGCTACTTTTGTCTTTAATGGAACAATAATGTTCCTTATTATATGAGAATAAAAAAATGTCATTTACATTTGAAGCTGAAGTTCGTTCAACGCAAGGTACGGGTGCGAGCCGCCGTCTGCGTCATAATCATCAAGTTCCTGCTATTATTTATGGTGGTAATGCAGAAGCTGTTGCGATCACACTAGATCACGATAAAGTAAACAATGCACAATTTGATGATTCATTTTATAGTGAAGTTTTAACACTTAAATTGGCTGGTAAAGAAGAGAAGGTAAAAATTCAAGCAATTCAACGCCATCCGACCAAACCAAAATTATTACACTTAGATTTCAAAAGAGTTTAATTACAACACATAATTTGAGTTTTAATTTATAAAAGACTAAGTTCAAAAGAACTTGGTCTTTTTTATTGAATTTACACTCTGATTTAAAGAATTATTTTTGCAAAAAATGATAAACAAGTGACCGCTAGCTCTTCTTACCTTTTTAAATAAATCAGAATAGTATTCAAGGTTTTGTCTAAGTTTATTTACTGAGTGTTAATCCATTTTTTTACATCCTCTAGATCTTGCAGCCACTCATTTTTAAGTTGAGTAATCCATATTTGAATATTTTCTTCCCATTCTTGCCCATTATCAACTTGAGCTAACTGGGCGATATTTTGTAATGAAGAAAGTCCTACAGAAGATAATGCACCTTTAATTTTGTGTGCTTCTTCCGTGGTGGCTTTTCGCATTTCAGACGTATGAGTTTGTTGCCATTGTTGATAATAAGTGGTTAAGTTTTGAATATAATTTGGCATTAATTCTGCAAAGAGTTCAATGTTTTTCATTAATGCGTCTTTACCCATAATATCTAAAAACTCTTGTAATACTTGAGGATCAAAGTGTAAATTTTGTTCTAAAGGTTTATTCTTTAGCGGTAGGATTTTTTGATCTTTTTGCAAAAATTCATCATCAAAATATTTATTTAAACAATGGGATAAATCTTCAATAGATAGGGGTTTACGCAACACATCGTCCATTCCTTTCTGTTTATATTCTTCTTTAGTCGGCATTACATTGGCAGTAAGGGCGACTAAAATAGGTAAATAATCCATTTTATCATTTTCGTAATCTTCAATAAGCTTTTGAGCAATCTCAAACCCTGTGGTATCAGGTAGTTGAATATCTAATAAAATAAGATCGTAATAATTATTTTTTATCAATGGATACGTTTCTTCTCCAGACATTGCGACATCGACTTGGCAACCAAATTTTGCTAATACGGCACGAGCAACGACGACATTAACTTCAATATCTTCTACCAGTAATACTTTTAAATGATGATGTTGAATATTTTGAGTTTGTTGCATTGTTGTTTCTTCTGCTTGAATGGTCAGTATAAAAGTCGCGCCTTTCCCAATTTCACTTTCGACAGTAATATTACCGCCCATTAAGGCGGCAATTGTTTTAGATATCGCTAATCCAATACCACTACCTTGTGCTTTTTTATCGCAACCTTGTGCTTGGTAGAACATTGTAAAAATTTTACCTTGCTCTGCTTTTGGAATGCCAACCCCATTATCTTTTAAACTAAAACTAAATTGATTTTTATTAGATCGTGAAATGGTTAAGTGAATATTGCCATTTTGTGGGGTAAATTTAACCGCATTATTGACAAGGTTCCATAAAATTTGACTTAAACGTGTGTTATCAACGGTAATAAATTCAGGTAAATCATCATCATAACTAATTTGGAATTTTATTTTTTTTTGTTCTGCCATAATTTTAGCAAAGTGAGTTATATTATTAATAATATCTGAGAATGCTACTTGAGTTGGATATAATTCAATACGTTGACTGTCAATTTTTTCTAAGTCAATAATATCGCTAAAAATATGACCTAATGAAATAGCACTAATATTAATAGTTTGTAAATAATCGTGTTGCTGTTTTGTGAGGTTAGTCTCTAACAAAATACGACTTAATCCAATAATACCATTTAAAGGGGTACGCAATTCGTGGCTGATGGTTGCCATTAGTTCAGTTTTATGTTGATTATTTTTTTCAATAATTTCTTTATAAATAGAAAGATCGTGAAAAGAGCGTTCGAGTTTAATTCGAGATTTCTCAAGGCGTTCCACTATTAAATTGAAAAAATAAAGGACAAAAGGGGCTGAAATTAATCCAAAAATAATGGAACGTAAAATATCTTTGGGGTTGATATATCCTGTAAAGATCATACTCAGTAAACATTGTACAAAAATAGCCGAAGCAGCTAATACAAAAAAACCAAGCAGTGCAGATTTTACACGCCCTAAACGTAACACCCAGTTAATGTATCGTTGATTGTAGTGTCTTATATTTGTCATTATTTTTCCTATGGTAAAATTACTTTTCTATGCTTATATCTGAATACTTAATAGTGAAAGTCTAGCATAATTAAAGCATAAATTTTTTATAGAAAATAAAAATTTTTCTTGACATAGCATTCTAGACGTCTAGAATGCTATTCATTGATTTGTTTTTAGGGATACATAAAAATTATGATAAAGCTGAAAAATATAAGCAAAGAATTTAACGTAAAGGGAAAAATTCTTAAAGCTTTAGATAATGTTACTCTAGAGGTGCCACAAGGTACAATTTATGGTGTGATTGGTTCATCTGGAGCAGGGAAGAGTACGTTAATTCGTTGTGTGAATTTACTTGAGCGTCCAACAAGTGGGCAAATATTTGTTGGAAATAGAGAATTGACAGAATTAAAAGAAAAAGATCTTATTCTTGCTCGTCGTAAAATAGCAATGATTTTTCAACATTTTAATTTACTTTCATCTCGCACAGTATTTGATAATGTGGCATTGCCTTTGGAATTAAGTCATTTTTCTAAAAATCAAATTAAAGATAAAGTCAATGATCTATTAGAATTGGTGGGATTAGCAGATAAAAAAAATGCCTACCCAAGCAATTTATCTGGTGGGCAAAAACAGCGTGTGGCAATCGCTCGTGCATTAGCGAATGATCCAGAAGTATTATTATGTGATGAAGCAACCAGTGCTTTAGATCCTGCAACAACACAATCTATTTTGGCACTATTAAAAGAGATCAATAGCCGTTTAGGTTTAACTATTTTATTGATTACCCACGAAATGGAAGTCGTAAAACGTATTTGTGATCAAGTCGCAGTGATTGATAAAGGGCAATTAATTGAAACGGGTACTGTTAGTGAAATGTTTTCAAATCCTAAAACAGCATTGGCAAAACGCTTTATTGCATCAACTTTTCATAATGAGTTGCCACAAGAATATATTGATAGATTACACCCAAATCCAGATGATAAATCAGAGCCGATTATTCGTTTTGAATTTACAGGAAAATCTGTTGATGCTCCGTTATTATCACAAGTATCAAAACAATTTGGCATTGATTTTAGTATTTTGATGTCACAAATTGATTATGCAGGTGGAGTAAAATTTGGTTTTGTAATTGCTGAAGTCGTAGGAAAACACGAGAAAATTTTACAAGCCAAGGAATTTTTAAGAGAACATAATGTAAAAGTTGAGGTGCTAGGCTATGTGGAATGATTTTTTAAATGAACTTACACCCAAAATGTGGTCGTTGGTAGGTAGCTCAACCTTAGAAACGATTTATATGGGCTTTGCTTCAACATTTATTGCAATTATTGTTGGGTTACCTCTTGGTTTTTTCGCTTTTTTAACCAGTAAAAACCAAATTTTGGAAAATTTGACGTTTAACAGAATACTTGATGTCATTATTAATGTAGGGCGTTCAATTCCATTTATTATTTTGCTTGTTGTATTATTGCCTTTCACGCGTTGGATTGTACATACAACGCTTGGAACAACAGCAGCAATAGTGCCACTTAGTGTGGCTGCAATTCCATTTTTTGCTCGTTTAACCGCTAATTCATTGTTAGAAGTTCCAGCAGGATTAACTGAAGCAGCAAAATCAATGGGAGCAACAAATTGGCAGGTAGTAACAAAATTCTATTTGTCAGAGTCATTACCTAGCCTTATCAATGGTGTTACTTTAACTTTAGTTTCACTTATTGGTTATTCTGCAATGGCTGGGGTTGTTGGTGGTGGAGGTTTAGGTAACCTTGCTATCAGCTACGGAGAGCATAGAAATATGATCTACGTAAAATGGTTGGCAACAATCATTATCGTGTTAATCGTAATGATTAGTCAAAAATTAGGGGATCGCTTAGCAGAAAAAGTTGATCATCGATAATATAAATACAAACACAACATAAAACATCACGAGGAGAAATGAAATTATGAAAATTTCAAAAATTTTAGGTTTAACAGCATTAGTATCAGTTTTTGCATTAACGGCGTGTAATGATGAGAAAGCATCACAGCCAGCCCAAGAACAAGCAAATAAGATTAAAGTAGGAGTAATGTCAGGTCCTGAGCACGAAGTGGCAGAAGTCGCTGCTAAAGTTGCTAAAGAAAAATACAATTTAGAGGTAGAATTTGTATTATTTAATGATTACGCACTACCAAATACGGCAACGTCTAAGGGTGACTTGGATGCAAATGCCTTTCAACATAAGCCTTATTTAGATAAAGACTCTAAAGAAAAAGGATTAGATAATTTAGTGGCAGTAGGGAACACTTTTGTTTATCCATTAGCAGGTTATTCTAAAAAAATTAAAACCCTTGATGAATTAAAAGAAGGAGCCGTAATTACTGTACCAAACGATCCAAGTAATTTAGCTCGTGCGTTGATTTTATTAGAAAAGCAAGGCTTGATTAAATTAAAAGATAATACCAATTTATTTTCAACATCAAACGATATTGTTGAAAACCCTAAACATTTACAAATTAAAGAAGTGGATGCGTCTTTGGCGGCTCGTGCATTAGATGATGTAGATGTTGGTATTATCAATAGTGGTTATGCAACACAAATCGGCTTAAACGCACAAGATCACGGCGTGTTTGTTGAAGGTAAAGATTCACCTTACGTCAACCTTGTGGTTGCTCGTACTGATAACCAAAATAGTCAAGCAGTGCAAGATTTCGTAAAAGCATACCAAACTGAAGAAGTGTATAAAAAAGCACGTGAATTCTTTAAGGATGGTGTAGTAAAAGGTTGGAAGTAATCGTTTTTAAACATTGTACAATTTAGAAAATGCCCTTTAGATAGTCAATATTTAGAGGGCATTATTTTTTTAAGTATTATTTCAAAGGAATATTTTTTAATAACCGTATTAATAATTCCCAATAAATTGCAACTGCTGGAATATGTACTTTTTCATCAGGAGAATGAGGATGACGAATTGTTGGACCAATAGAAACCATATCAAGATTTGGATAGACTTGTTTTAAAAAACCACACTCAAAACCTGCGTGAACCACCTTGATTTTAGTTTCATAACCTAACAACTCATCATATACTTGTTTAGTAATTTGCGTAATTTTTGAATTCAAATCAGGTGTCCAACCTGCATAATCACCAAAATAATTAAGGTTTGATTCTGTTAATTCGGCTAATGATTGTAGTTTTCCTTTAACTTCATTTTTTCCTTCTTCAAATAAAGAACGAATTAAAATAATGGCAGAAAGATGATTTTGTTCTGTTTTCAAAACCCCAGTGCTAAGTGAGGTTTCAGTCACATTCTCAAATCGATCACTTTTACGAATTAACCCATCTGGTAATATATTTAAGGTATTAATTACTTTATGTGTCGTATTTTTAGTAAATATATCATCAGCGGGCTCAATTTTCTCAATTAAGAAAGTTAAATGAGGTTCTGTAATAGAGAGTGCTTTTTGTAAATTTTTTTCAATTTGCTGAATACAAGCGGTCACATTTTGGGAATTTTTTGCAAAAAATGTAATAGAAGTGACCGCCTCTCTTGGAATGGCATTGTGAACAGTTCCCCCTTTTATGTCAATGAGTTGAAACTCAACCTCTTGTTTTAACTCCATTAAAACCCGTGCCATTAATTTAATCGCACTGACTCTGCCCTTGTGGATATCAAACCCAGAATGTCCGCCTAGTAGTCCTTTAATGGTAATTTGGATTGCATCATCAAACTGATTTTTTTCTCGTTCGATTGGCATATCAAAGCTAACATTTGTCCCTTGTGCACAACCAATATAAATCTCTCCATTATCTTCAGTATCGGTATTAATCAAGATATCCCCTTGCAACCAATTTGGACGCAACATCATTGCCCCTTTCATTGAGGTTTCTTCCTCAACTGTCAATAAAACCTCTAAAACAGGATGTTCAATATCATTACTTTCCAATAAAGCCAAACAAGATGCCATACCAATACCATTATCAGCACCGAGTGTTGTCTCTTTTGCAGTTACCCATTCGCCATTAATATAAGGTTGAATAGGATCTGTCACAAAGTTATGCTCAATACCATCGTTAGCTTGTGGCACCATATCAAGATGAGCTTGTATGGTGACAGTTTGTCGATTTTCCATTCCTCTCGTTGCTGGTTTGCGAATAAGAATATTGCCCACTTCATCACGCTCAACAAAAAGGGATTGAGATTTTGCCCAATCTACAATGAAACAAGCTAATTGTTCTTCATAGTAAGAAGGATGAGGAATAGCACAGATTTTATCAAACCATTGCCATAATAGTGTAGGAGAAAGTGTTGAAATTTCAGTAGGTTGAAATGAATAGGACATAGTTAATTCTTTAATAACAAACTTATATTAACCTTTCCTCCTCTATGTTTATTTACCGATTACAGAGGAGGAGAAGTATTAAACTGATTTTTTTGCTTTTGGTAACGTGATTTTTTTATCATCACTTTCGCGATATAACACTAAAATGTGTCCAATAGTTTGCACATTTGTTGCTTTAGTTTCACGAACAATTGCATCAATAATCAATTTTTTGGTATCACGATCAGCACCAGCAACTTTCACTTTAATCAATTCGTGGTGGCTAAGTGCATTTTCAATTTCGGCTAAAACGCCTTCTGTTAATCCATTTCCACCTAGCATCACAACAGGGCTAAGGTGATGAGCGAGGCTTTTCAAATATTGTTTTTGTTTAGTTGTTAATGTAACTGACATTATAGGTATTCCTTTCAATTAAAAATTGGAATGAAAATAGCATAAATCATTGAAAATGTCAGGTGTATTTTTAATGATTTTTTTAAAGTAAATTTAGTATGAGCTGATTTATAGATAAAATTTGCAAAAAGTTTAAAGAATGTGACCGCTTGTTTTTATTCTTTAGTATAAAGCATTAAATATTCTGCAATTTTTGCCTGTTTTTCTTGCAGTCAAATACTCTTCTATAAATACAATATAGATATAAATTGGTATTCAGTATAAATTCAGTTATATTAATGTTAATGCAATCAGTTCTTGTTTGCATTTTTTAATTTATACGAGGTAAATTTATGCTGCAAGGAAGCGGTTCTGTTCAAAAGAGTAAACGACTAGCTAAGTTATTTTGTTGTTCTTTCTTCCCTTTCTCTATTGCCAATGTAATGGCTCAAGATATCCATTTAAATACTATTGAGGTAGTAGATTCTCTTAGTAATATTCAAACTAAGAATATTGCTGAAACTATCAAAACAGCTAAAATTCTTGAGAAACAGCAAATTTCAGATATTCGTGATTTAGTGAAATATGAAACGGGTATTACTGTTGTGGAAAAAGGGCGTATGGGGGAAAGTGGTTATGCAATACGTGGGGTAGATGAAAATCGAGTCAATATTACCATTGATGGTTTACAGCAGGCAGAAAATTTTTCTTCACAGGGTTTTAAGGAGTTATTTGAGGGTTATGGGAATTTTAATAATACTCGTAATGGGGTAGAAATTGAAAATATTAAAGAGGTTAGCCTTGTTAAAGGTGCCGATTCTACTAAAGTAGGAAGTGGTGCATTAGGTGGTTCTGTTATTTTTCAAACTAAAGATGCAAGAGACTTTTTAGTGAATAAAGATTTTTACTACAAATTTAAAACAGGGTATGCCTCTGCAAATAATCAAGATATGTTTTCACATACATTGGCAGGACGTTATAACAATTTTGATGCGTTAATTATTCGTACTGATAGGAAAGGAACAAATTTAGAAAACTTCGACTATAATAAGTTTTCAGATAAGGTTCAAGGTAAGTCAAGACAAAAAGCAGATCCTTATCATATCAAAAAATATAATACACTAATTAAACTTGGCTATAATCTCAATGACTTCAATCGCTTTACGCTGATGTTAGACGATGGTAACAAGACATCAAAAGGGCACGATTGGTCTTATACAATGAATTATAGCAATGATACTCGTCATACCAATGATAGTAGTCATCGCCGAAATCTTGCTTTTGCCTATGAAAATTATGACGCTAATCTATTTTGGGATAGTGCAAAAGTCACAGTATCAAATCAGAAAATTATTCAAAGGGCGCAAACAGATATTTATTGTGTGGGTAAAGACGATTGTAGTCGGACAGCTAATCCACTGAACATTCAATTAAAAGAGGGAAAAGTCGTTGATAAAGAAGGAAATTCTTTCAATATTAAACGGGTACCACAGTGGAAAAATGCAGGTAGTTATAGAGAACCAAACTATGTAAAAGACGAAACTGAAACAACTTTGGCATTAGTTAACGCGAAGGGGGAAGAGTATGATTATCCGTTAGAAGGTAGATTTAATACCCGAAATAATCAAAGTGATCATTGGTATCTATATAATAAAGAACACAAAGGTGAGGATATTTTACTAGATTGTTCGAAATTTGACTGTAATAGTAAGTTGAGATACTACCATATCAATGAAGAAGATGCCTTTGTTAACGAACGACACTATTTTGATCTTGATTTAAATAAACCTCACAGTAAAGTTGATGATGATAATACAGTACAACAGGGTTGGAATAAGGGTGATAAAATAAGAGTTAAAACTCAATTTGCGGTTGAGGATATCAAACAAGCTCAGGCTCACTATAAACGTATAAAAATGATGCAACAGCAATATTATTCTAAAAATAATAGTTGGGAGAATAAACCCTCACCTGATTATAACTTGATATTACCATCACGAGGTTATATTGGGGCAGACTGGAAAGATAGAAGGTTAAATACTTATACAAAACAAGTGAATGTTGATTTTGAAAAAGCGGTAAATATTAAAGCAACAGAGCATTTGTTTGCTTATGGTGGACACTTATCTAAGACGGATAAATCAATGGTAAATTATTCAGGTCAGCGATTAGTTGATGTGAAATGGTGGGCGTTAAACAGTTATTTTGATAAGATTGATGAAGATGGTACTCCTCTTTGTTCTTTAAATGGTTGGGGAGAAAAAGGTTCACCAAATTGTTATCGTCAAAATGAGGTGACTTCATTTTTAATTCCAGTGCAAGTAACAAATGGGGCATTATATTTTAAAGATAATATTCGAGTAAATGATTGGTTAAGTTTTGATGGCAGTTATCGTTATGATAAAGTTTCTTATAAACCCACTTATAAACAAGGTAAATCACCAGATATTCCATTAGGAATGTTTTTTAATGCTCATTATCAACTTGATTTGAAAAAGAAACCTGTTTGGGATAGAAGTAAATCTTGGGCTGAAAATATGGTTTTTCAGAATAAGTATAAGGATTATTATGAAAGTATGATGCCTAAAATTGAGGAAAATAAGAAAGCGAATAAAGAGTATATGACAGCTCAAAAACAATCTTTTAAGAATCATAGCTATGCCTTAGGTACGACAATAGATCCCACAGATTATTTACGTGTACAAGCAAAATTTTCGAAAGGATTTAGAGCACCTACTCCAGAGGAAATGTATTTTACTTTTGCACACCCAAGTTTTAATATTCGCCCCAATTTACGCTTAAAACCAGAAACTGCTGAAACGAAAGAATTAGCATTCACTTTGTATAAAGATCGTAGTTATATTACATTAAGTGGCTTTAGAACAGATTATAAAGATTTTCTAACTTTACAAAATCAAGGTGTATATGAAGCTCAAATTACCGGTATTGATAAAAATATTTATCAAAATATTAATCAACAAAGTGCTAAAGTAACTGGTATTGATATAACCACTAAATTGGCTTTAGGTGATTTCAGTCCCACATTAACAGGTGTGAGTTTTGGGTATAAATATACTTATCAAAAAGGAAAAATTAGTGGTACTAAACATACTTTTGAAGCTGGTGAGTATGGTAAAAATATTGTAAAAACAGAAACAGGTTATTACCCAATGAATGCTATTCAACCAAGTAAACACGTGGTTAGTTTAGGTTATATTTCATCTCAAGAAAGCTATGGTGTTGATTTGTATTTTACGCACAGTGCAGCTAAAAAAGCCAAAGATACTTATCATTCCTACCATAAAGAAGGTAATAGTCCTTTTGTTGAACCGAGAAGCCGTTCATATAATATTTTTGATTTAATCGGTTTTTATAAACCACTTAAAGGAATGACTATCCAAGCAGGTATTTATAATTTATTTAATAAAGACTATATGACTTGGGATAGTGCTCGTTCTATCAGAAGTTTTGGTACAACAAATATGATTTGTAGAAAAGAAAATCGTTCAGATGGTTGTAATAATGACAATCAAGGTATTGAGCGCTTTCACTCCCCAGAGCGCAATTTTAAACTTAATTTACAATACGAATTTTAGATAACGCATTGATTTAAAGTAAATAAATCCTTATTTAGCATTTGGTTAAATAAGGATTTTTATTTGTCTGTTGTAGTAGCAAAAATTTGCAAAAAGTTGACATAATCTGACCGCTTGTTTGTGTATATGCTCAATAGTAACTAAAAACTAAACAACATACTTCGGTGTACGTGGCATTTTAGTACGTACTTGGTGAATAACATTAGTAATTACACCAGCCACATTAATTTCATTCCAATGTTGAATTCTTAAATTAGGCTCTGAAGCATCTAATGAAAAAAGAATTTTCTTTTGCTTATCTTCATTAAAAAATTGGTAGAATTTATACTCATTGTCCTTTTCGATTACAACCATATCATTGATCTGAAAATCACAGTTTTCTTCCACAATAAGTACATCATTTAATTCAATTCCCCAAACCAATAAATTTGGGTTTTTAACCTGAATAAAAAAAGTATCAGTAGGGCGTTTAATACAAAGTGAATTGAGATCTAACTTTATTGAACGCTCTGTGTGAGTATCACGATATAGTGGCATTGGTTGATAAGGCAATGCCTTGGTAAGTTTTCTTAATTGAGCCATATTCATCTCCAAAACAAATAAACTGTGTTTTTATACAGGTATTTTACTGGTTAAAAACACAGTGTCAAGAAAAAAAGATCATTTTTTGAACCGTAAAAAGGTATTTTTTATATTTATTTGGTTATCTCTGTACGTAAATACTGTATTATAGAGAGTGAATTTTAACTTATGGAAATATAATTGATACAATTTAATCAACTTGGGTTATCTGCCCCAATCTTAAAAGCAGTGACTGAGCAAGGCTATGAAACCCCAACCCCAATTCAACAACAATCAATCCCAGCCGTGCTTTTGGGGAAAGATCTTATGGCCGCTGCTCAAACGGGTACAGGAAAAACGGCAGGGTTCACTCTTCCGATTTTAGAGATTTTATCTAAAGGACAATCAGCAAAGTCAAATCAAGCAAGAGCGTTAATTTTAACTCCAACTCGAGAGTTAGCGGCTCAAATAGCAGAAAATGTCAGTCTTTATGGGCAGTATTTATCACTTAAATCAGCCGTTGTTTTTGGCGGAGTAAAAATTAATCCTCAAATGCAAAAATTATGTAAAGGTGCAGATATTTTGGTTGCGACACCAGGACGATTACTCGATTTACATCAACAAAATGCTATTCATTTTGATCAATTAGAAATATTAGTATTAGATGAAGCTGATCGAATGTTAGATATGGGATTTATTCACGACATTAAGAGAATTATCAAACTATTACCACCTAAGCGTCAAAATTTATTATTTTCAGCAACATTTTCTGATGAAATCCGCACTCTTGCAAAAGGAATTATTCGAAATCCTGTTGAAATTTCGGTTTCACCAGAAAATACAACGGCAGAGAAAGTGAGCCAAGTGATTTACCCAGTGGATAAGAAAAGTAAACCAACATTACTGATCAAATTGATTAAAGATAATAATTGGGATCAAGTACTGGTTTTTACTCGTACCAAACACGGGGCAAATAAATTAACCAAGCAACTTGATAAAGAAAATATACCCGCGTCAGCTATTCACGGAAGCAAAAGCCAAGGTGCAAGAACGCGTGCATTAGCAGAATTTAAAGCAGGCGATATTCAAGTTTTGGTTGCAACAGATATTGCTGCCAGAGGAATTGATATTGATTTATTACCTCACGTTGTCAATTTTGATTTACCTAATGTCGCAGAAGATTACGTGCATCGTATTGGGAGAACAGGACGAGCAGGTTCATCAGGTAAGGCGGTATCATTAGTTTGTGCTGATGAGTTGGATGATTTAAAAGGGATAGAACGATTAATTCAACAAGTACTACCAAGAGAAATAATTAAAGGCTTTGAACCTCAAAATGCCTTAGCAACAACAGTATTAGATACACGTCCAATTAAAAAAAGACCAAAGAAAAACAAATTTAAATAATATAGCGGTGACATTTTGTTTAAAATTTGCAAATTCTGGCATACAGGACAAATGTAACGCAAAATGGCTAAATAATAACCATTTGTTTAGCCTTTGTTTTATTTTTTAATATTCTAAAATATCATTGATTAACGTTATCTTTTAGTATGACCAAATTTAGGCTTAAAACGTTTTTCTGAAGGTTGATCTTTCCTAAATGTTTTATTTTTACTTGATGCATTTTTATGTGGAGATTTTTTTTGTGATACTTTTTGATGAGAGACTTTATCAATCACATCACTTGTCTTTTTAGACGTGGCAACCAACTTGTTAATTTCTGCCATTTCTTTTGACGTCAACTCACGCCACTCGCCTGTTTTTAATCGGTCTAAACTGACATTCATAATACGCACACGTTTTAGTCTTTGTACTTCATAGCCTAAATATTCACACATTCTACGGATTTGTCTATTTAATCCTTGAATAAGGATAATTTTAAATACTCGATCACTGATTTTTTCCACTTTACATTTTTTGGTTACCGTTCCCAAAATAGGAATACCATTCGCCATTCTTTGAATAAATCTATCGTTAATCGGTTTATCTACTGTAACAATATACTCTTTTTCGTGATTATTTCCTGCACGCAAAATTTTATTGACAATATCCCCATCATTGGTTAAAAAAATTAATCCTTCCGAAGGTTTATCTAAGCGACCAATAGGAAATAAACGTTGAGGATGACCAACAAAATTGACAATATTTTTTTGTTCTTTACTGTCCGTTGTACAAACGATACCAACAGGTTTATTTACCGCAATATAAATTGTTTTTGGTTTTGCTCTTAAAGGCTTTCCGTCGATTTTTACCACATCACCTTCAAAGACACGATTACCTAATTGTGTTTTTTTTCCATTAATGGTCACACGCCCTTGCTCGATAAACTTTTCCGCTTCTCTGCGAGAGCATATTCCCGTGCTACTGATATATTTGTTTAAATTTATTGATTCTCTGTTCTGTTCCATAATAAAAAATAAGCTAGAAATAATTTAATGCCGAGAATAATAGCATATTACCTCTTTTTATGTGTGGTCTATTTATGAATATTCTTTTGCAATTTTGGTAAATTCTTTCCAAAGGGTAACCGCTTTATTGAAGATAAAAAATGCGATAAGGATCGCAAAAATAGAAAAATTATCTTTTTAGCGTTTAGCTATACTGTAACAAATAGAATTCAGCATAATTGGAGGTCACAAATTGTGACCTCAAAATTTAAAACTAAGGATAATTTGATGAATGAAATCACAGAATATTTTGATATTAAATCAAAAATTTACACAATTAGAGAGAAGCAGGTGATGTTAGATAGAGATTTGGCATTGCTTTATGGTGTTGAAACAAGAACATTTAATCAAGCCGTTAAGAGAAATATAAAAAGATTTCCTGCTGATTTTATGTTTCAATTAAATGAACAGGAATTTGAAAATTGGAGATCACAATTTGTGATCTCCAATTCGGATAAAATGGGACTACGATATATACCCTATGCTTTTACCGAGCAGGGAGTATCAATGCTTAGTGCCATTTTAAAGAGTGAAACAGCTATCAATATAAGTGTTAAAATTATTAGAGAATTTGTACAAATGCGTCAAACTATTTCTAATAATCAGTTATTGTTACAACAATTAGAAATACTAGAAAAAAGACAAGTTACGTTTGAAATCACAACCGATAGTAAATTTAATCAACTTTTCAAAGCCCTAGAAAGCAAAGATCACCTTCAACAACAAGGCATTTTCTTTAATGGTCAAATTTTTGACGCCCATAAATTTGTCTCTGATCTAATCCGCAAGGCACAAAATAATATCGTTTTAATTGATAACTATATTGATGATTCAACCTTAACCCTTTTTCAGAAAAACCAAAATATAAGCGTAACTATTTACACTCATTCAATCAGCAAAACCTTAAAACTTGATTTAGAAAAATATAATCAGCAATATAAAAAGATAGCGATTAAACGCAATAAAAATTTTCACGATAGATTTTTAATTATTGATGATAAAGAAATCTATCTTATCGGTGCCAGTTTAAAAGATTTAGGTAAAAAAGTGTTTGGGTTTTCGTTGTTAAAAGATATTGATGTAAATTTTTATAAAAAAATGACTGCTTAAACTATAAAAACTTAAAGTTGAAAATTGCGACCTTGAGATTTAAAAATAAGGATAATCTAATGAATAAAATAACTGAACACTTTGATATTAAATCAAAAATTTACACAATTAGAAATAAACAAGTGATGTTAGATAGAGATTTAGCGTTGCTGTATAACGTAGAAAATAGAGCTTTAAAACAAGCGGTAAAAAGAAATATAGAGAAATTCCCTGATGATTTTATGTTTATTTTAACTGAAAATGAAGTTGATTTAATGGTATCACAAAATGTGATACCTTCAAGACAGCATTTAGGAGGAAGTTTACCTTATGCCTTTACTGAGCAAGGTGTATCAATGCTCAGTTCAGTGTTAAAAAGTAAAATAGCCACTCAAATAAGTATTAGTATTTTTCGTGCTTTTATTCAAATGAGAAAATTTATTTCTCAAAATGAAACTATTTTCAAACGCATCGAAACACTAGAACAGAGTCAGCTTATAACCAATACCAATATAGATAAAATATTCAAAGCATTAGAAAGTAAAGACCATATCCAGCAACAAGGTATTTTCTTTAATGGTCAAATTTTTGATGCTCATAAATTTGTATCTGATTTAATTAGAAAAGCACAAAAAGAGATTGTATTAATTGATAACTATATTGATGATTCAACTTTAACGCTTTTTCAGAAAAACCAAAACGTAAGTGTAACTATTTACACTCATTCAATCAGCAAAACCATAAAACTCGATTTAGAGAAATATAATCAACAATACAAAAAGATAGAAGTTAAAATTAACAAAAATTTTCACGATAGATTTTTAATTATTGATGATAAAGAAGTCTACCTTATCGGTGCAAGTTTAAAAGATTTAGGTAAAAAAGTGTTTGGGTTTTCGTTGTTAAAAGATATTGATGTAAATTTTTATAAAAAAATGACCGCTTAAATAGTTAAGATTTTCGTAATTCTTTTAATAAATCCACGAAAAGAGCTTTTTGTTTTGGGGTAAGTTCTTGCCAGTGGCGATCGAGTTCATCGCTGTTCCATTCTGATTTTTCCATACAACCTGAAAAGAAATAGCTGATAGGTGTTTTTAAAAAAGTTGCTATTGCGACTAAATGAGAAAGATTGATTTTATTTGTCCCCCTTTCATAGCGGGAAAGTTGTGGCTGTGAAATATCAACATATTCTGATAGGCGATCAGCTGAATATCCTAATTCTTTACGTTTTTGTTGTATCTTCTGCCCAATAAACCTATCAATTTCTGTTGTTTTCATCTTTGCCATTTTAAAGCCACTTTTAAATTTATGCCTATATTGCATATTTTTCGCTATTTTTAATCTTGATAAAAGAACCATAAGAGCATAAAATCACACATAAGTATTCATTTAATGTCATTCATAATGAGTACGAAAAATTTTTTGTATAAAAATTGTAAGAAATAGAAAGATTATGGCTCAAAAATGTCCGAAATGTGGTTATGAAGGGGAAAGTTCTACAAAGAAACCGTAGGCAATGCAGCAAAAGGGGCTGCAGCAGGTGCAACGGTTGGTTCTCTTGTTCCTATCGTTGGAACAGCTATCGATGCTGGAATTGGTGGTTTTCTTGGATTATTTGATAGTACGACATACGTTTGCAAAAAATGTCATCATCAATGGAAAGGATAATCTAAAATAGAATATTAGAATAGATCTATATTTTTATAGATCTATTCTTTTTTTTTCTAAAACGCCCTAATCAAATTCAAAATCCTTTTATCTGAAATAGGATTCGGTGTACCTAACTGTTGGGCAAATAAACTTACTCTTAACTCCTCAATCATATGGAGAATTTCTAAATTTTCTCTTATTTTATCTCTTTTGTAATAAAAGAAAACCCACTTAAAATTAGTGGGTTTTTCATTAAGTTAATGAATACAATAATTATGCTTTCTGCATTTTTGATCCTACAAAACCAATAATTGCACCTACAATTGCAAACGGAAGCCATTCCATTGAATAAGCCTTAAGTGGTAAATGTTCTACAATTCCAACCCCCATTACTGATAGAATTGAAACAACGGTAACTAATACAATAGGTAACCCTTTTGCTAGTTTTGGCAATGGTACGACTAAATTAACAAGAAGAAGTAACATCGCTGTCATTGAGATTGGATAAAGTACCAATAATACAGGGATTGACTTACTAATCACTGCATTTAATCCTTGATTTGCCAAACCGAAACCGATAAGAGTAAATAAAATTGCATAGTTACGATAAGAGACTTTTTCAAACACGCTATGGAAGTATGATGACGTTGCCACCACTAAACCAATTGATGTTGTTAAACAAGCTAAAGTAACAATTAAACCAAGCAAGCTTCTACCTAAAAGACCAAAAGATTCTGTTGCCGCAGTATTTAAAATAAATACACCCAAATTTTGCCCTTTAGCTGCAACTTCGGTAATAGTTTCTGGACTTAATGGCATCTTATTACCAATCCAACCAATTGAGATATAAATAATTCCCAATGCTACCGCAGCAATGATACTTGCCATTGTTGCTTGTGTAGTTAAATTTGCCCCTTTTTTACTTTTTGCCTTAATTGCATTCATTACTACTACAGAAAATGCAAAAGCAGCTAATGCATCCATTGTTTGATAACCTTCAAGGAAACCATCAACTAAAGGTGTTTTCATTGCCGTTGTCGTATGAACCACTTCATTTCCAATTAAAATACTTGTCATTCTAAGTACTAATGCAATAATTGAAACTAAAAGAACAGGTGTTAAAATTGCACCAATACGATCAACCATTTTAGTTGGATTTAAGCTTACCCATAATGTAATACCAAAATAAGCAAGAGTGAATACAAAAAGAGAGATAGGATCAGTTTCACCAATAAATGGAATTACCGCCATATCAAATGCTGTCGCTGCCGTACGAGGAATCGCAAAAAATGGACCAATCGTTAAATAAATTGCTCCCAAAAGTAATAATGAAATCCAAGGATGAATATCTTCTAATGCTTTTTTATACCCCCCTTTGTAATGTGTAGCGACTAAAATACCTAATAAAGGTAAGCCTACTCCTGTTACCACAAAACCAATAATTGCAGGCCAAAACGCTATACCACTATCAAATCCCAATTTAGGTGGAAAAATTAGGTTTCCTGCTCCAAAAAAAATGGCGAAGAGCATAAAACCAACAACAAACGTATTCTTATTCATATAAAAAACCTCTCACAAAATAAATTAAGGGGATACTCTAACATAAAAGAATTGTTTTCTCTAAACCAAAATAATTTATGATTTAACAAGGAAAAATGCTATATTTTGAATGTTCGTGTCATTCAAAGCTATTTATCATAAAAAAAACTTATGATAAATAGCAATCGAAACGAGTGGCAAAAAAGCAGAGAAAATGATAAAACTAAACAGTAATCTTAATAGCAAGAGGAATAAACAATGGTAAACACAAAAAAATCAAGTTACCTTTCTATTTTTGGCATTATTTTAGCTATTGGCTTAATGGCATCTGCATTTATTTTAGGTAATCAATTTAAAAACTTACGTGAAACAGGTGTGATTACAGTAAAGGGCTTAGCAGAAGCAGAGCATAAAGCAACGATTGGTACGTGGAAAGTCCGTATTTATGGTTGGGGCGAAACCTATGCTGATGCAATGAAAGACAATCAATATAACTTAAATCAAGCAGTTCACTTTTTGGAAAAAAAGGGTTTCTTAGAGAAAGATCGAGAAATTACCGATTTATCCGTATCGGAACGCATTGAATATTACACCGATGACAATGGCAAAAGTCAACAGCGTTATAATGGTTTTGATGCAACTCGTAATATTATTATTTCAACCAAAGATTTGTTCAGCTTGCAAAGGGCATTAGTTGAAATACAACAATTGAGAGCAGATAATCAAGCCATTAGTTTTGATAGTCCTGATTACTATCTTGAAAATTTAGAGCAAATTAAAAGAGAGCTTATTGCGAAAGCAACCAAAGATGCTTATGTCAGAGCCAAAGAGTTTGCACAAACCAGTGGTGTGAGTGTTGGTGTGTTAAAATCTGCTTCACAGGGATCATTTAACATCAAATCCACTCGTCCAGGTGATGACAACAGTGATTATGGCGGCAGTTATGATACCTCAACCATTGATAAGAAAGTACGTTTAGTGGTAACCATTAAATATGCCATTGATGGCTAAATGAAGCGGTGAGATGTAAGTTGAAATTTGCAAATTTTTAATGAAATCTTACCGCTTGTGTTGGTAGATGGATTGAGTTAATTATTAAATTGTGTAGAATAACAAGATTATTATTTTTAAATGATTATTTTTATTTTAAGGTTATCCAATGAGCAATGAAAGTTTAACAGCAGAAACAGAAAAAAGAGCAAATTTTATTACCCATATCATTGATGAAGATTTAGCGTCAGGCAAACATACTCAAGTTCATACTCGTTTTCCACCAGAACCAAACGGTTATTTACATATCGGTCACGCAAAATCGATCTGCTTAAACTTTGGGCTTGCTCAAGATTATAAAGGATTATGTAACCTACGTTTTGATGACACCAACCCAACCAAAGAAGATGTGGAATACGTGGATTCAATCAAGCAAGACGTTGAATGGTTAGGCTTTAAATGGGAAGGCGAACCACATTATGCGTCAGATTATTTTGATGCCCTTTATGGTTATGCGATTGAATTGATTGAAAAAGGGTTAGCTTATGTTGATGAGTTATCGCCTGATGAAATGCGTGAATATCGTGGTACATTAACCGAAGCGGGTAAAAATAGCCCATACCGTGATCGCACGGTAGAAGAAAATTTAGCCTTATTTGAAAAAATGAAAAACGGCGAATTTGCCGAAGGTAAAGCGTGTTTACGTGCCAAAGTAGATATGGCATCGCCATTTATGGTTATGCGTGATCCTGTGCTTTATCGTGTGAAATTTGCAACACACCACCAAACAGGCGATAAATGGTGCATTTATCCAATGTACGATTTTACCCACTGTATTTCTGATGCGATTGAGCGAATTACACACTCAATTTGTACCCTTGAATTCCAAGACAACCGCCGTATTTATGACTGGGTGTTAGAAAATATTTCAATTGAAAGACCGTTACCTCATCAGTACGAATTTTCTCGTTTGAATTTAGAAGGTACGCTAACTTCAAAACGTAAATTATTAAAATTAGTGGAAGATAAAATCGTAGACGGTTGGGACGATCCTCGTATGCCAACGATTTCAGGCTTACGTCGTCGTGGTTATACCCCTGCTTCATTGCGTGAATTCTGCCACCGTATCGGTGTCACAAAACAAGATAATGTGGTGGAATACAGTGCGTTAGAAGCTTGTATCCGTGATGATTTAAACACCAACGCACCACGTGCAATGGCAGTTATCAACCCTGTTAAAGTCATTATTGAAAACTTTGACGGCGATGAAGAAATCTTAAATGCACCAAACCACCCACAAAATGAAGAAATGGGTAGCCGTGAAGTGCCATTCGGACGTGAGCTTTATATTGATGAAGCAGACTTCCGTGAAGAAGCAAACAAAAAATATAAACGCTTAGTGTTAGGTAAAGAAGTGCGTTTACGTAATGCGTATGTGATTAAAGCAGAGCGTGTAGAAAAAGATGAGAATGGCAACATCACTACCATTTTCTGTACTTACGATCCTGAAACCTTAGGCAAAAATCCAGCAGACGGTCGCAAAGTGAAAGGCGTAATCCACTGGGTAAGTGCAACCAACAACAAACCAGCAGAATTTAGAGTTTACAATCGCTTATTTACCGTACCAAATCCAGGTGCAGAAGAAGATGTAGAAGCAGTTTTAAACCCTGAATCATTAGTAGTAAAAAATGGTTTTGTTGAAAAATCATTAGCGGACACAAAAGTAGGCGTAGGTTATCAGTTTGAGCGTGAAGGTTACTACTGCTTAGACAGCAAAGATAGCTCACAAGATCACTTAGTCTTTAACTTAACAGTGAGCTTAAAAGAAGGATTTTAGTCATCAGTTTGATAATAGGGTAATTTATCTTTATAGGTATTAAATCAGAGGGGAAAAATGCAATATAAAAATACATTGTTAGGGTTATTGTTGGTGGGAGTAATAACCTTGCTCTCTTCTTTGTTAGCAGACACGACATTTTTTATACAAGCTCATTTTTCTGCTTTAACTTTGGCAATTATTATGGGTATTTTAATTGGCAACACCTTATTTTCAAAAATAGAATCCTACACCAATCAAGGTGTAATATTAGCAAAAGGTACATTGTTACGAGCAGGGATTGTATTATATGGCTTTAAAATCACGCTAACAGATATTAATTCTGTAGGCATAAATGCCATAACAAGTGATGCGATTATGCTGATCAGTACCTTTTTTATTACTCTATGGATTGGTCTTTATCTACTTAAAATGGATAAACAAATTGTGCAACTTACCGCAACAGGTTGTAGTATTTGTGGTGCTGCGGCGATAATGGCAGCAGAGCCGGTGGTGAAAGCAGAATCTCATAAAGTTGCGGTAGCCATTGCGGTGATTGTCATTTTTGGCACAATCAGTATGTTCTTATACCCAATAATGTATCCCTATTTGGCGGAGTATTTATCCCAACACCAATTTGGTATTTATATCGGTTCATCGGTTCACGAAGTTGCACAAGTATATGCGGCAGGGGAGAATATTAATTCTGTGGTCGCTGATAATGCCGTGATTACTAAAATGATCCGCGTAATGATGCTTGCCCCTTTCTTATTTGGGTTATCTTATTTTTTAAGTAAAGAAAATAGCCAAAATAAATTAATTATTCCTTGGTTTGCGGTGTATTTTATTGGTGTCGGCATTTTCAACTCTTTCGGATTATTACCCCAATATCTCGTGGATAAATTGATTTTATTAGATAATATTTTACTGATGATGGCAATGTCAGCGCTTGGCTTAACTACTCGTATAGAAGCTGTAAAACAGGCAGGGGTAAAACCCTTTATTTTAGGTTCACTTGTTTTGATATGGCTTGTGGTGGGTGGATTTATGGTAAATGTGATGATGCAGAATATCTGGTAAGTAAGCGGTGACTTTCTTTCAAAAATTTGCAAAAAGTTTGTTGTAAGTCACCGCTTGAATATCTGTTAAATTCTATTTTATGAATACCATTATTCAATAATCCTTTAATCACTTAGAAATAAAAATGCAAAAACACCCACTATTTCAACAAAATATAGCGTTACTTAATGAATTTCATACCTTTGAGAAAAAAATTATCGAGC
This sequence comes from Pasteurella atlantica, assembly GCF_963693435.1. Classification (NCBI taxonomy): domain Bacteria; kingdom Pseudomonadati; phylum Pseudomonadota; class Gammaproteobacteria; order Pasteurellales; family Pasteurellaceae; genus Pasteurella; species Pasteurella atlantica. Next base: position 2,189,308 of record NZ_OY856306.1, on the reverse strand, counting down.
TTTCTCATATAATGCAAATTGCATTAAAAGATTATCAAATTGATCATATTGCAGTGCGAGTAAATCAGCTTGAAACAGCGGAATTATGGCTTGAACAACTGCTTAAATGTGGTGAAGTGATGAGTGATAATGTGGTAAATGGACGACCGATTTATATTATAAAATTAAATGAGCCATTAATAATGGTCAATCAAAAGGTGAATGTTATCGAACTTCCTTTTCCAAAAGGTAAAACCTATTCCGTAGAAAACTGGGAACATATTGAAATAGTGATGCCTTTTGCGGAAAATGAAACTACGCAACAATGGTGTGAACGTATTCAAACAACTTTTTTATGGCATCAAAATAATAAGTTGAAAGTAAAAATAAGTGAACCCAAAGTCGAAGGGGAGCAATTACCCAATCCCTCTATTGCAGTCAGTTTAGTAAATTCAAAAGAAAATCACACCTGTATTAAAGTTCATCCTTATACCCTTGAAAAGATAATTGAATAAAATACAAGCGGTCACTTGTGGTTAAAAATTTGCAAAAAATTATAAGAAAATAACCGCTCATAACCTTGTATAGCAAATTAACTTAAGTGATAAAATATTCATTACAATCCATAGATTTTTTTATTATTGAACAATAAATAATGAAAGTTCTTTTGCATTTTCATTATTAGGATTTAATCTTAAAGCAATCTCACAATTTTCTTTCGCTGATTCAATATCTCCCATACAAAAATTTGATGCAGCAATTCCATAAAAAACGTCATCATTATTTTTTTCAATTTCATTAGCTTTTTGATAAAATTTAAGTGAAGTAGAGTAATCTTCTAGATAATAAGAAAGAGCAGCTATATTGAAACAAGCTTTAAAATGATTTGGGTTTACTTTTAAAATTTCTTTAAGATTAAAAATAGCCCTTTGATATTCTTCTAAGTAATCAAAACAAATAAATTGTTTATATAAACTGTTCTCTACATCAAAGTTTTCTTCAATACATTTTTCAAATGCTAAAATAGATTTGTCAAAAATATTATTTTCTAATAATTCAATACCAAGATTAAAAACTTCTTCTACTCGTTTTGAAGACAGTATTTTCAGAAAGTCTTCATCAGAAATTATGGGTTTTGTTTTATCCGTACTCCCCATATCCCAACCATCAAAGCATTCAACAGAGTATTTTTCTGCAAGTTTATTGAAAGTGGTAAGTTGATCAATCAAGCTACTAATTGAATGGGTTTCTTCTTTTTCAATATGCAAAATAAAATTACCATCTTCGCATTCAGAATTACTAACAAATAAATAGCCTTTTTCAACTAATAAAGTTTTAAAATGATTTAACTTTGTTTTGCTTTTATCTATAAAAAAATATCCATATAAAAATGGCATTTTTGTATTAACACCTTGCAATTGAAGAACCTTAAAAATTCTTTCAATATTTTCTTTTCTTATTTCCATAATTTAATTTCCATTTATTTACTAAATTGTATTCGAATCGGTAATCTAAATTCTGCTGTCACAGGTTTATTATTGTTCATTGCAGGTTTAATTGGGGGTAATCGTTTTAAAATATCAACGATATCTTGCTTCATTATCTCAGGTTTGACAGAAGTTATTTTTACAATCCCAGTTTTCTCAATATTAAAGAATACAGTTATTTTTATAGGCTCTTCCTTATCACTAGCATAACTTTTTAATGTATCACTGTATTTATAAATATGTTGAGATATTTTAGTCTGAAAGCATCGTTTTAGTTGTTCTTTTCCATACTGTTCACAACCTGAATATATAGGTGGAGAATGGTTGTCTTTTATTGGTGAATATGCAGTTTCTTTTATGGTACAAGAGGTGAGTAATAAGCAAAATAATAATTTTAACGGTTTCATTTTATTCCTCTAAATTTGAGTTTTAACCACAAAGTAAATATATCTAGTCTTACACCTATTGATTATTTAGTAAATAGGTACTGTTAGATCATATGTTTAAGGAAAGTACAATTCTTCCCTTATCCTTGGTCACCAATATGTGTTTTATAAGCAAGCAATGTATTTTGCATTAACATTGCGACTGTCATTAAACCTACACCACCAGGAACAGGAGTAATAAAACTCGCCTTTTGTGAAGCGGTTTCAAATTCAATATCTCCAACTAGTTTATTATTTTCTAAACGATTAATGCCAACATCAAAGACCATTGCCCCCTCTTTTATCCATTCACCAGAGATAAATTCAGGTTTTCCTACGGCAACAACTAAAATATCAGCTTGTTTTATATACTGCTCTAAATTTTCAGTAAAACGATGAGTGACAGTAGTTGTGCAACCAGCAAGGAGAAACTCCATTGCCATTGGACGACCAACAATATTTGATGCTCCTACGATTACTGCGTGCTTCCCTTTAATATCTTGTCCAATATATTCAATTATTTTCATTACGCCATAAGGTGTACAAGGACGTAAAGTAGGCATTCGTTGACATAATCGACCTATATTGTAAGGGTGAAAACCATCGACATCCTTTGTGGGTAAGATTGCTTCAATAATTTTAGTGGAATTAATATGTTTGGGTAGAGGGAGTTGAACAAGAATACCATCAACATTATCGTCATTATTGAGTTGTGAAAGTAAAGTTAATAACTCCAATTCAGAGGAGGAGGCAGGTAAATCATAAGATTGAGATAAAATACCTAACTCTTCACAGCTTTTACGTTTACTTTTTACATAAATTTGTGAAGCAGGATCACACCCAACTAAAATAACCGCGAGACAAGGCGGACGGTTGCCTTGTTTGATATAACCATCGATTTGTTTTGCAATTTTTTGTTTGATTTTAGAAGCAACTATTTTTCCTGAAATAATTTGAGCTGTCATTGGGCACCTTGTTTTAATATTACTTAACGCATTCTCTCAAAAAATAGAGACTTTGATAAGTAATAAATATAAAAATGGATAAATATCAAGCGACTAATAAGGAATTAATAAAAAAGGATTGACTGATTTTAATCTGAAACTATAATACTGTCCATTGTCGGCGAGTAGCGCAGCTTGGTAGCGCAACTGGTTTGGGACCAGTGGGTCGTAGGTTCGAATCCTATCTCGCCGACCATTTCTCCTATTTAATGCGCCCTTAGCTCAGTTGGATAGAGCAACGGCCTTCTAAGCCGTAGGTCATTGGTTCGAATCCAATAGGGCGTGCCATTTCTATATTATCTTCATTATTTTTGCAAATTTTCACTAAAATGTAACCGCTATGGTGTCTTATAATTTGGAAAGTGGAGTAATAATAAAGACGTTGTCAATAACAACGCCTTTACGTTAAAAATGCTATTTATAGACTAAGCAACGACTAATAACTCTGTTCCTGCAATCACCACAATTAAACCCACAACCATTGGTACTGAAATACGTTTTACTACTTCAAATGGTGACAGTTTTGCCATTCCTGACACCGCAACAACTACGCCAGATACTGGTGATAAGCTACGTCCAATATTCGAAGCTTGAAGCATTGGAATGGTTAAATAAGCAGGGTTAATTCCCATTTGCACCGCTAAACGAGGAATAAGCTCCACGAATGCATAGAAAGGTGCATTACCAGAACCTGTTGCAATCGCAGCAAGAGCTGTAATAAGGGCAAGGGTAATCATCATTAAGAAACCACCGCTACCCATTGATTGAACGGATGTAATTAGGGTTTTAATAAAGCCAACCGTACTTAACCCTTGAGCAAAAACGCCTGCTGCCACTAAGAGCATTACCACACCAGAAAAAGCATCTGCCATTCCTTTATACGCCATTTCTAAGTTTTCATATACAAATTTAGCACTAAAAGTACGGATAAAATCTAAGATAGCGACTAAGATAAAACATAAAATGATAATAGTCACAATATGTAATTTAGGTGCAAATGTCCCATCAAAAAGTAATACCCCAATAATTGGCGTGAAAGGTAATAATGCGTAGAATGGAGGTACTTTAGTTTCAATTTCTGAGACTTCTAACTGCTCTGCTACAAATCCTTCTTTACGATCTAAATAACGTTGCCAAAAGAAGTGAGCAACGGCAATAGAAAGAATAGAAATCACTGAAATTGGTAAGGTAAAGCTAAATGCAAACTCCGTTAATGGCATTTTAGATACTTCTGCTGCTAACACAACATCACCAGAGGTTGGTGAAAGAATAATAGCGGCTGGAGAGGCGCAGATTGATGCTGCCGCACCTCGTGAAATTCCCACATTTACCATAATTGGGAATAAAGTTGCCATTAATAATACTCCTAACCCTGTTGCAGAAGGAACCGCAAAAGACATCAAGCAGGCTAAGAAATAGGCAACAACCATTAAAAGATAAGGCGAGTTGATGTATTTCAATGGGCGAGATGCAATTTTTACCACCATATCATTTGCCCCTAAATGGGTCATATAAGCAGCAAAACCACAAAGTACCATAATTAACATTCCTAAGCCACCACCACGATGCATCAGTAAATATTTAACATATTCAATCACATCTAAATAAAGCGTACCTGTTGATTTCCCTGCTGGCATAATTTCTTTGCCCATTATGACACTCGCTAATAACAGTAAAATCCCTACTGTCATTAACACCCCTGTTGCAGAGTAGCCTTTCACAACATAGTAGCTCACTGCAACAATTGCAATTAAACCTATAATAAGATCCATATTAAACCTCTACTTTGTATTAATTGGGAAATTAAAATTTTATTTTTCTAATATGCCGATTAGCACAAGATAAATACTATCATAATCACACTACTTATCTTGTTGAATAATCAATAAAAATCACTATTTTTTAATTTATTATGACGTAGTTCACAGTATTTATTAACAACTCGAAAACATCTAAAACCAATATTTAACAAAATTAAATTTTATACACTATTTTTATATCAGATTATATTTTTAAAAAGTAAAAAAGAGTATAATTTGCAAAAAATGATACAAATCTAACCGCTAACAAACACAATATAAGGAAACTATTATGGCAATTTTAGTCACTGGTGGGGCAGGCTACATTGGTTCACATACCGTTGTTGAACTGTTAAATCAAAATAAAGAGATTATCATTTTAGATAATTTATCTAACTCTTCAGAAATATCCTTAGACCGAATTAAACAAATTACAGGGAAATCGGTTAATTTTTATAAAGGTGATATTTTAGATCGTTCAATGTTACGTCAAATTTTTACTGAAAATAAAATTGATTCTGTTATTCACTTTGCAGGACTAAAAGCAGTCGGAGAAAGCGTTCAAAAGCCGTTACACTATTATCAAAATAATGTGACAGGCTCAATTACGCTGGTTGAAGAGATGCTTAAAGCAAATGTGAACACCCTTGTGTTTAGTTCTTCTGCAACGGTTTATGGCGATCCAACAGTTGTGCCAATTACAGAAGAGAGTGAGGTTGGCGGTACAACTAATCCTTATGGCACTTCAAAATATATGGTAGAGCGTATTTTACAAGACACTGCTAAGGCATACCCACAGTTTAGTGCAATTATTTTACGCTATTTTAACCCAGTGGGTGCACACGAGAGTGGTTTAATTGGCGAAGACCCAAATGGTATCCCAAATAATCTCTTACCTTTTATCAGCCAAGTAGCTGTAGGGAAATTACAGCAATTAGCTGTATTTGGTGATGATTATAATACGCCTGATGGTACAGGTGTACGTGATTATATTCACGTAGTTGATTTAGCGATAGGACATTTAAAAGCATTACAAAAGCATCATAATGATGCAGGTTGTCATATTTATAATTTAGGTACAGGGACGGGTTATTCCGTATTAGATATGGTAAACGCTTTTGAACAAACCAATAATATCCAAGTACCTTATAAAATTGCCCCTCGCCGGGCAGGAGATATTGCTACTTGTTATTCTGATCCTAAAAAAGCGTTAGAGCAATTAGGGTGGAAAACAGCACGAGATCTAAATCAAATGATGAAAGATACGTGGAATTGGCAAAAAAATAATCCAAATGGGTATAGTGTTTAATTTAAGAAATAATAACTTAGATAAGAGTAAAAACAAGTTGTATGTATAAATTTAGTATTTTTTATATGGTGTTGCGATATTACGAGTAAATGTTACAAAAACGTATATAAATTCTCTTGTTATATGAATAGATATCCAGTAAATTTTTCTATCCACATAAGTTGTGGATAACTCTGTGGAATACTTTCCTAAAAAGATTTTTGAGCTTGGTATAATCAGGGTTTGTCACGATCTTACTTAGATTGATTGCAAAATGACTTGTTTTTATAAATCAATAAGTTACAAAATTTCTAGTCTTTTTAATAAAAAAAATTAAAAATTTTTTCTATTAAAAACTTGACTTTTTTAACCTGTGCAAAACTATTTTTCAAAACAAGCATTTAGATAACTTTTTAAACAACTATAAGTAAATTTAAATTCTTGATTTAATAGTCGTGTTGGATAAATGGGTTGATTATCTAATAGTAATTGTGAGCGTTCACCCAGTATTAATTTAAGTAATAATTGAGGAACATTAAAAAATGCAGGGCGACGTAGTTGTTGAGCCAGTTGCTGATTAAATTCAGCTTGAGTAATGATTTGTGGAGCAACTAAATTAAAGGCACCTGAGCATTGTGGATTTTCAAGTAAAAATAATATAGCTTGAATATGATCTTCAAGACTTATCCAGCCCCAGTGTTGTTTTCCGTTACCTATTTTTCCACCTAATCCTAAACGATAAATAGGTAAGATACGTTTGAGAATTCCCCCTTGTGGTGAAAGAACTAAACCTGTACGAATTAAGCATAGACGAGTTTTTGTATTTTTGACTGATGATGTCACCGCTTCCCATTGTTGACAAAGTTGTGCTGTGAAAGAATGTCCACAAGCGGTATCTTCATCTGCTTTTTTTACCAATTTATTGACAATATCACCATAAAAACCAGTAGCCGATCCTGAAATAAAAATAGCTGGAGGAGGGTCACTTTTATTAATTAATGCTACAAGCTGCTCAGTCATTTTGATACGGCTATTGAGTAAAACTTCTTTTTGTTTTTTTGTCCAATATTTATCAAAAATAGGTTCGCCAGCTAAATTAATGATTGCATCAAAATGATTGAAATTTTTAATGTCAGAAAGATTTTTGCAAAAAGTAACAGGAATGTGCCCGCTTAAATTTTTTCTGGTAAGAATTGTGATGGAATGTCCTTTTGATAACAGAAGCTTAGTAAGGGCTGTTCCAATAAATCCAGTACCTCCTGTCATAAAAATATTCATTATGGTTATTCCTTTTCAAAAAGAGCCGTAATATTTTTTGATAACGCTTCAATAGACGTTTTGTTCGTTGGAGTGACAAAAATGGTGTCATCACCTGCAATGGAACCCAAAATTCCCTCTGCTTTTCCAATAGAATCTAATAGTAATGCAATGAGCTGTGCGGCTCCTGGCGTTGTTTTGATAACGACTAGAGCTGCATTATGATCAATATCAATAATGAGATGTTTTAGCTGACTGGATGTTGTTGGCATACCTTGTTCTGGTGGTAAATAGTAAACCATTTCCATTTTACTATTACGTCTTCTTACCGCCCCAAATTTAGAAAGCATTCGAGATACTTTAGATTGGTTAATATGCTCAAATCCAAGTTTTTGTAACGCGACAACAATTTCACTTTGTGAACTAAATTTTTCTTCACGTAATAATGATTTAAATGCTTCAGAAAGAGAATCCATTTTTTTCACTGTAGTTGATCCTTATTATGTCAATATATCGAATTTATTGGGTAATTATGTGGTTTTTATCTATTTAAATCAATTTTAAACCTCTTTTTTATAAAAAATTTGCGAAAAATCACAAAATTTAACTTTGGTATTTGAATTTCTGCTTACTTTTTTTTAGACTGTCACCAGTTATTATTTAAATTGACAAAAAGAGGACATTATTATGAAAGTAACAGTATTAGGTGCCGCAGGCGGTATTGGTCAAGCGTTAGCCTTATTATTGAAATTACAGTTACCAGAGGGTGCAGAGTTAGCATTATATGATATTGCACCTGTTACTCCAGGGGTTGCAGTAGATATTAGTCATATTCCTACTGCAGTAAAAGTGAAAGGCTATGCGGGAGAAGATCCTACTGAAGCATTAAAAGATGCAAAAGTAGTCTTAATTTCAGCGGGTGTAGCACGTAAACCTGGTATGGATCGTTCAGATTTATTCAATATCAATGCAGGCATTATTCGTAATCTTGCAGAGCACGTTGCGAAAACTTGTCCAACCGCTTGTGTAGGAATTATTACCAATCCTGTAAATACAACCGTTGCTATCGCAGCAGAAGTATTGAAAAAAGCAGGTGTTTATGACAAAAGAAAATTATTTGGAGTAACAGAATTAGATGTTATCCGCTCTGAAACGTTTATTGCAGAATTAAAGAAAAAAGATGTGGATACTGTGACTGTTCCAGTAATTGGTGGGCATTCAGGTGTAACCATTTTACCATTACTTTCTCAAGCAACGGCTGCTGAAGAGAAAATTAGCTTTACAGCAGAAGAAGTTGAGCAATTAACTAAACGTATTCAAAATGCAGGTACAGAAGTTGTTGAAGCAAAAGCAGGTGGTGGATCAGCAACCCTTTCAATGGCTCAAGCAGCAGCACGTTTTGCTCTTTCTGTCATTAAAGGTTTATCTGGACATCAAGCTTTAGATTATGCTTATGTAGAAGGTGATGGCGAATATGCTCGTTTCTTTGCACAACCTATTATTCTAGGTCTTAATGGTGTTGAGGAAATATTGCCTATTGGTCAATTAAGTGATTTTGAAAAATCAGCATTAGAGGCAATGTTAGAAACGTTAAATAAAGATATCGCTACTGGTGAAGAATTTATGGCATAAGTTTTTGAAATAAATGGATAGCGGTAAGATTTTGATCAAAATTTGCAAAAAGAGATCAACATTTTACCGCTTTGTTTTTATTTATAGTCAATAAAACTTATAAAGCCTCATAAAGTTTAAATGCCTGTCTATCAGACATACTGGCCAAGTAATCACAAATAACACGGGGTTGCTTTGATTTTTCTGCTTGATGCCATTGTTGGCGGATTGCTTGAGGGAGTAAACGTAAAGGTTCACTACTGAGCATATCAAAAACATCCATTAAAATACGTTGTCCTTTATATTCTACTCGCTGAGTTTTGATATCCATAATTACAAAATCATAAACAAATTTTTTAAGTACTTTTAACACTTCAAAAACATCGTCTGGTAACGTCGCATTAAAGCGAAGTAGTGGTTCTTGAAATTGATTATGTGCCTTCCATTGTACATTGGTAATAAAATAATTGACTAATGATCCAATAATATCTTTACGTTCATAACGATGAATAGAGAATAATTTTTCGGTCATTTGAGGAAGAAAATCTTTAATCCATTGTGACTGACATTGTTGAAATTGTTGTTCAGCATATTTCCAAAATTGAGGGGAGACCATTCCTATTACAATAGCATCTTCTAAATCGTGTACTGCATAGGCGATATCATCTGCCAATTCCATAATGCTACAATCTAAGGATTTATAAAGTGGTTTACTTGGTTCTAGAGACTCATCACTTTGTTTTATGGTGCAGAATAATTGTTTATCTTGTTCTGAAAGAGGATCAAGAACCCAATTAAACATCGTTTCATCATCACGATAAATTCCTTTACTTGTTTTAAAGTGATGGGCGTTAATGAAATTATTATTATTTATTGCGGCATATTGTTGAGGTTTGGTTTGATCTAAAAAGACAGGGTATTTCAATATGCCTAATAATGCTCGACGAGTAAGGTTCATTCCTTCGTGTGCAGTGTAAGATTCTAAATGGGTAACAATTCTAAATGTTTGTGCATTCCCTTCAAAGCCACCGTGATCTCGCATTTTATAATTTAAGGCAGTTTCACCTCCGTGTCCAAATGGAGGATGTCCGATATCGTGCATATAACAAATAGATTCAATTAAACTACGAGAAGGGAGCAAAGCGGTAAGATTATGTTGAAAATTTGCAAATTCTTGTGAAGAAGTGACCGCTTGGAAACTGTTTAAATCATTAATAAGTTTTGCTCTTATACTATTTCCTATTTGAGCGACTTCTAAAGAATGGGTTAAACGAGTGCGATAAAAATCATCTTCTCCTATTGCGTGAATTTGTGTTTTGGCTTGTAAGCAACGAAAGGCCTCTGAATGTAAAACACGGCCTCGATCTCGTTGATAAGGAGAACGATGATCTTTATCTCGTTTTTGACTCTCTCTTAAACGTTGCATCCATATTTCTGAAACCATAGTATTATCCTTTTATTATATTTTTAAGAATATTGACGTTAATAGTGATTTAGAAATAATACATTATTTAAACAATTATAGAAGTAGAAAAATAAAAAATCCCTATAATATTGCTATTATAGGGATTCCTAAAGTTTATTCGATAATAGGATTTAGCTTAAAATTAGCGTTTAGCCCATACCGTATTTTTTTAACTTTTTACGTAATGTTCCACGGTTTATTCCAAGCATTGTAGCCGCACGTGTTTGATTTCCACGAGTGTATTGCATTACCATATCTAGCATTGGATGTTCAATTTCAGATAGTACCAATTCATATAATTCTGTTGGATCTTGACCATCTAATTGAGATAGATAATTTCTTAACGCTTGTTTTACACTATCACGTAACGGTTTATTGACTTGTTGAGCTTGTGAGTTCAGCATTGCAACCGTTAAAGGATTTTGCTGTGGTTTTTGTTCTAACATTGTTTCTTATCCAAAATTAATTTTTTAATAAAAACTTCTAATGCATTAATTTGCTCTGTTGTTGAGGTTAATGTATTAAAAGTACGCTTAAAGTTAGAGTGAGGTTGAAGTTGTTCAACATACCAACCTATATGCTTTCTCGCTATTCGATAACCTTTTTGTTCACCATAAAATTGGTGAAGTTCTCTTATATGCGTTAGCATTGCTTGGCTTTTCTCATTTAATGAGAGTGTTGAAACTTGACCAGACTCCAAAAAATCGGCTATTTCTTTAAATAGCCAAGGGCGACCAAGACAGCCTCGCCCAATCATTACTGCATCAGCACCTGTATAATCCAAAACAAATTTTGCTTGCTGTGCAGAGGTAATATCCCCATTGGCAATAATTGGTATTGATACTGCTTGCTTTACTTCTTTTATATTGTCGTATTCCGCTTTTCCTTTAAATAGACAGCTACGAGTTCTTCCGTGAATCGTTAATGCAGAGATATTGGCCTGCTCGGCAATTTTTGCAATTTCCAAACAATTTTGATTAGCTAAATCCCAGCCTGTTCTGATTTTTAATGTAACAGGAACATTAACCGCATTTACAATAGCCTCTAAAATACGAGCAACCTGATCAGGATCACGTAAAAGAGCAGAACCTGCCATTTTTCTGTTTACCTTTTTTGCAGGGCAACCCATATTAATATCTATAATTTCAGCACCATAATCTACATTTATCTTTGCAGCCTCTGCCATTTCAAAAGGATCTGAACCTGCAATCTGTACGGCATTTACGCCAATTTCACGATGGTGAGCGAGGCGTAATTTTGATTTCTCAGTATGCCATACATCAGGATTAGTAGACATCATTTCTGAAAATGTTAATCCTGCACCAAATGAGCGACATAATCGGCGAAATGGTAAATCTGTAATTCCAGCCATTGGTGCGAGGAAAATACGCCTTTTAAATTCATATTGTCCTATTTGCACTGCCGATCATCCTCTCAGTTGTATGAGATTTAAACAAATTTGGTTTTAATTATATCAAAAACAAAAAATACGGTATAAACCGTACTTTTATATAAACGCTGATGCTCAAGATATTCCTGATCTAGGGGGCGAATAATACACATTTTTTTTCGCTTTGGGAAGTATATTTTTTGCTCAAATAGAAAAAAAGCATAAAAAAGTGATTTTAAAAGTAAATTCCCACTAAAATGCTACAAAAAAATCCCAGTCCAACGTAGTTATTATTCAAAAAAGCACTAAAACATTTCTCTCGCTCTCTTTTTTTGGTTAATTTGTACTGGTAAATAAAAAAACAACAAGGAATAATAAGAGTGAAGTAGTACATAAATGAAAAAGATTTAACTAATCCAAGGAGTATAAAGAGTAATAATGTTGTAATTTGTAATAAATTGATGATTTTATTATCATATTGAGCAAAAAGAATTGCCGTTGATTTCACTCCAATACGTAAATCATCATCACGATCAACCATTGCATACTGTGTATCATAAGCAATGGTCCAAACTAAATTAGCTAAAAATAGGATCCAACACGCTAAAGGTAGCGTTTCAGTCGTCGCACTAAATACCATTGGAACAGACCAGCCAAAAGCTATACCTAGAATTAATTGTGGTAAATGGGTATAACGTTTCATAAATGGATAAATAATAGCCAGCCCTACAGCAACAAGGGAAAGTAATATTGTTAAATAATTAAGTTGCAACACAAGTAAAAAGGCCATTATCAGTAAGGTAATAAATAATATTTTAGCTTCTTTAACTGTGACGGACCCCTTTATTAATGGACGTTGTTTTGTTCTTTTCACTTTTCCATCAATATGGCGATCTGCATAGTCATTAATCACACAACCTGCTGCACGCATTACAATCACTCCGACAATAAAAATAGCAAACAGAGAAGAATTAATATTTCCTTCTGTAGCTAAAAATAATGCCCATAGTGTTGGATAGAGAAGCAACAAAGTGCCAATAGGTCTATCTAATCGCATTAATTGATAATAACCGAGCAATTTTGAGTGTGAAAAATGCTGTTTTACAAAATTATTCATAGCAAAGATGGACTTGTACACTTCTATTATTTAAATGTTGTTCTATTTCTGTTGGTAATTGCGCATCCGTAAAAAGGTGATTGATTTCACGGAGATCACCTAATCGAACAATGGCTTTGCGATAAAATTTAGAATGATCTGCTGCTAGAATAACTTGACGAGAACTATTCATTAACGCTCTTTTTACTTTTACTTCGTGATAATCATAATCTAGCATTGAACCTTCATCATCAATGGCACTAATACCTAAAATACCAAAATCTAAACGAAATTGACTAATAATATCTATGGTTGTTGAACCAATAATACCCCCATCTTGACGCAAATTTCCCCCTGCAATAGTGACTTGGAAGTCGTCTTTCGGTAATAAAATATGAGCTGCATTGAGGTTATTAGTGACAATACGTAAATCTTTATGAGAAAGTAGCGCTTGAGCAACTGCTTCGGCGGTTGTGCCAATATCTAAGAAAAGAGATGCGCCATTAGGAATAATTTTTGCAATATGTTGAGCAATAATATTTTTTTGACGAGAAAATAGCTGTTTACGATCGCTATAATCACTATTTTCACAATTTGTTGGAATACCAGCTCCACCGTGATGACGACGAATTAAATTATTTTCAGCCAATTCATTTAGATCTCGGCGAATAGTTTGCGGACTTACATTTAACTTTGCCACTAATTCTTCTGTGCTGATATAACCTTGCTGATTAATAAAATCAATAATTTTATTATGGCGGATAGACTGTTTCATTTTATTCTCCTAATAAGCGGTATGATTATTACTAATTTTTGCAAAAAATTGCATAAATCATACCGCTTATATATGTTTGTCTTTTGTTTGTCGCTTATTTTCAACTTTTATCAATGATATTTCAACCAATTTTCTTTGATTTTGTGATATAATGGTGCTAATTTTTTACATCTATTTTCTAAAAAATTAAGGGAAATAGTGTAATTTTTTTACAAATTATAATTAGGACATTTTCAATGAGCGAATTAGCCAAAGATACTATTCCAATCAGTATTGAAGAAGAATTAAAAACCTCTTACCTTGACTATGCAATGTCAGTCATTGTCGGACGTGCATTACCCGATGTGCGAGATGGTTTAAAACCCGTACACCGTCGAGTATTATTTTCGATGGATCAAAGTGGAAATACATCAAATAAATCTTATGTAAAATCAGCCCGTGTGGTCGGGGATGTAATCGGTAAATATCACCCTCATGGTGACACTGCTGTTTACGACACCATTGTACGTATGGCTCAGCCATTCTCATTACGCTATATGTTAGTGGACGGACAAGGTAACTTTGGTTCGATTGATGGCGACTCGCCTGCTGCAATGCGTTATACCGAAGTACGTATGCAGAAAATCACCCAACAATTATTAACGGATTTAGATAAAGAAACCGTGGATTTCTCGCCTAACTATGATGGCAAAGAGATGATCCCTGACGTTCTTCCAACCAAAATCCCTGCATTGTTAGTCAACGGTTCATCGGGTATTGCGGTCGGTATGGCAACCAATATTCCGCCACACAACTTAAATGAAGTGTTAGACGGCTGTTTAGCTTATATGGATAATGAAGAAATTACCATTGATGAGCTAATGCAACATATTCCAGGTCCTGACTTCCCAACAGCGGCGATTATCAATGGTCGCAAAGGGATCGAAGACGCTTACCGCACAGGCCGTGGTAAAGTTTACGTTAGAGCAAAAGCCGAAGTAGAAACCAATGCCAAAGGGCGTGAAATTATTGCGGTCACTGAATTACCTTATCAAGTAAACAAAGCCCGTTTAATTGAAAAAATTGCCGAATTAGTGCGTGATAAAAGGTTAGAAGGTATTAGTGGCGTCACGGATTTATCCAATAAAGACGGATTACGTGTTGAAATTGACGTAAAACGTGATTCTGTGGGCGAAATCGTATTAAACAACCTTTACGCTTTAACTCAAATGCAAGTCACATTTGGGATCAATATGGTTGCCCTTGATCACGGTCAGCCAAAATTATTTAACTTAAAACAAATTATTGAAGCCTTTGTTAAACATCGCCGTGAAGTGGTCACTCGTCGTACTATTTTTGAATTGCGTAAAGCACGTAGTAGAGCCCATATATTAGAAGGTTTGGCGATCGCATTGGCAAATATTGAACCTGTGATCGAACTAATCAGAGCGTCAAAAAGCAAAGCAGAAGCACAAGAAGCATTACTTTCTCGTTCGTGGGAATTAGGTAATGTAGCAGGAATGTTAGAGGCTGCAGGTGTTGATGCTTCTCGTCCTGAAGACTTACCAGAAGAATTTGGGGTGCGTGAAGGACAATACTATTTATCAGATACCCAAGCTCAAGCAATCTTAGAGCTTCAACTACACCGTTTAACAGGTTTAGAACATAATAAAATTGTTGATGAATATAGAGCTATTTTAGTTGAAATTGGTGAGTTATTATATATTTTAAATAGCCCAGAGCGTTTAATGGAAGTGATCCGTGAAGAATTAGAAGCGGTTAAAGAGCAATTTGGTGATGAACGCCGTACAGAAATTACCGCAAGTACAGCGGATATTAATTTAGAAGATTTAATTACGCCAGAAGATGTAGTTGTTACCCTTTCTCATACGGGTTATGTGAAATATCAACCGCTTTCAGACTACGAAGCACAACGTCGTGGTGGTAAAGGTAAATCTGCAACCAAAACCAAAGATGATGACTTCGTAGAACGTCTGTTAGTTGCAAATACCCACGATACGATTTTATGTTTCTCAAGTCGTGGACGTTTATATCAATTAAAAGTGTATCAATTACCACAAGCAAGTCGTGGTGCAAGAGGTACACCTATTGTAAATATCTTACCATTAGATAAAGAACAAAATGAGCGTATCACAGCGATCTTACCAATCCAAAACGGCGACTTCTCTGCGGAGAAATTCGTAGTGATGGCAACCGCAAGCGGCACAGTGAAAAAAGTCACCCTTGATGCGTTTAGTAAAGTCCGTTCAAACGGTTTAATTGCCTTAAACTTACGTGAAGGTGACGAGCTAATCGGTGTGGATATTACCGAAGGCGACAGCGAAATTATGTTGTTCTCAGCACAAGGTAAAGTGGTTCGCTTTGCAGAAACTGCCGTGCGTGCAATGGGACGTACTGCAACAGGTGTTCGTGGTATGAAGCTGGCATTATCTAATATAGAATTACCAGAGGACGATAATGAAACAGATGTTGAAGATGAAACATCAACGGTTGATTTAAAAGCAGATAAGATTGTTTCTTTAGTGATACCAAAAGAAGAAGGTGATATTTTAACTATCACTGAAAATGGTTATGGTAAACGTACTGTCTTAACAGAATATCCAATTAAATCACGTAATACTAAAGGTGTGTTATCCATTAAAGTAAATGAACGTAATGGTAAAGTGGTTTCTGCTGTTCAAGTAGAAGAAACCGATCAAATTATGTTGATTACTGATGCGGGTACACTGGTTCGTACACGTGTTCACGAAGTCAGTCTTGTGGGACGTAATACGCAAGGAGTTCGTATTATTCGAACTACAACCGATGAACGAGTAGTTGGACTAGAAAAAGTTTGTGAAATTGAAGAAGATGAAGTGGATACGGTTGAAGCAACAGAAGTTGAAATAACAGAAACTACACAAGAGTAATTTAAATTTATGTAGGGGCGTGATTAGCAAACTTTGTTTGCGTATATCCGCCCGTTGCTCGATATAAAATTTCTCACGAAATATGATTAAATCACAGTCGGTTGAATTTTATAAAAAGGAAATATTTATTGTATGATGTGTGTATTTTTAGGACTATAATACGATTCATTTTTTACTAATGAGTAAATGTTACACCGTCTTTTGACAAATTACAGTTTTTGCTTTTATAATGTTGTAACTACATATTGTAAATAATTATTTATGCGAACAGTTTGGAAGCAGGATTTTCCTGATACTATTATTGATAGAGCCTTAAAAGATGCTACTACTCACCCTTTATATCTAAAAGCCAAAAATGGTGATGTAAAAAGTGGTTATTTTCTTGCAAGAGATTTAGTTACACAACGAGCGATTCAACAGTTGAATCAACTAGTTATAGATAAAAAGAAAACTGTAATTGTACCAGTACACGCCCTTGAAACTATTAGTATAAATATGATCCCTTTAGCTATATCGCAGGTATTATCTGCACATTTAGGTATCCCTATTTGTACTGATATTGTTCAATCAACAAAAGTATCAAGGACGTCTAAAGATGGTTGGTATCGAGTTGCTAATAGCCCTAGGTTTAAAGGTGATTTTCCAGCGGGTTATCACGCAATTATTTTAGATGATACACAAACACAAGGTGGAACACTTGCTGCTTTAAAAGGATTTATTGAATATCAAGGTGGTGAAGTTATTGCAAGTTATGCTTTAACAGGAAAGCAATATTCAAAACAATTACGACTTTCAACAAACACATTAAAAACATTAAGAGAAAATTATGGCACACTTGAAGAATGGTTTATCGAACAAAAAGGCTACAGTTTTGCCTGTCTCACAGAATGGGAAGCCCGTTTTATTCTCAACAGTAGAAGGACACCTGACGCAGTTAGAAATATCTTATTTGAGAAAGAGCTTAAAGGACGGATTGAAAGAAATCCAAAACTTGAAGAATTAACTTAATTTATGAAACTGTGTTTTACTGTGTAAGTCCTAAGAAGAGGGCATACCTTGTTTCTACAAATATATTAAAATCACCTAAAATGTAGCGTCAAGGTATGCCTTGACGAGTTTCCATATTTCAATATGGTAAATTTTATTCAAAATCTTACCGCTTGATTTCTTTTTAATTCTTTAAAAGGCAAATAAATAAAATGAATACACAAAATCCAACCATTGCCCTTGTCGCTGGCGAAATTTCTGGTGATATTTTAGGGGCGGGGTTAATCAATGCGTTGCGTTTACATTATCCGAACGCAAAATTTATCGGCGTTGCAGGTGAGAAAATGCAACAAGCTGGCTGTGAAACCTTATTCGATATGCAAGAACTTTCTGTGATGGGGTTAACAGAAGTGATTAAACACTTACCACGTTTATTAAAACGTCGTAAGCAAGTGATTAACACTATGTTGGAACTTAAACCTGATATTTTTATCGGCATTGATGCCCCTGATTTTAATTTATATGTGGAAAATAAATTAAAGCAACAAGGCATTAAAACCGTGCATTATGTCAGCCCTTCAGTTTGGGCGTGGCGACAAGGTCGAGTGCATAAAATTGCCAAAGCAACCAATCTTGTTTTAGCCTTATTGCCTTTTGAAAAAGCCTTTTATGATCGTTTTAACGTGCCTTGTAAATTTATAGGACACACAATGGCGGACGCTATTCCATTAAAGCCCAATCGCAATGAAGCCTGTGAAAAATTAGAACTTAATGAAAAAGGGCGTTATATGGCGATTTTGGTAGGTAGCCGTTGCAGTGAAATTGAGTTTCTAGCTGAACCATTTTTAAAAACTGCTCAAATACTTAAAGAAAAACACCCTGATTTACAGTTTTTAGTTCCCCTTGCGAATGAAAAAACACAGCGACTTTTTGAGCAAATCAAAAGCAAAGTTGCCCCTGAATTAGAACTTATTATTCTACAAGGAAAGGCTCGCCAAGCAATGATTTGTGCTGAAGTCACATTGTTGGCTTCAGGAACCGCTGCTTTGGAGGCAATGCTATGTAAATCACCAATGGTTGTCGGCTATAAAGTAAAAGCACTTACTTACAGTATTGCTAAAAAGTTAGTAAAAACAGAGTATTATTCTTTACCTAATTTACTTGCAAATGCACCGCTTGTACCTGAACTTATTCAAGAGGAATGTAATCCTGAAAATTTAGTTTGGCACTTGAATAATTATTTACTTCAAGATCCAGAAAGTTTGAAAGAGAAAAATGAATTAAAACAAATTTTCACTCAGATCCATAAAGAAATCCAATGTGATGCAGATATGCAAGCCGCATTTGCAGTGATGGAATTGCTTTGATGCTTTAGAAACCTAACCTAGATCAAATTTTTTGTGATCTTGTTCACTTTTTTACAAGACAAAAAAGCAAAATAGTTTTACTATATACAGTATTATTTTTTTATTAACTTTTATTTAGAGGAAATACAAACAATGGCAAAAATTGTTAAAGTAATCGGTCGTGAAATCATCGACTCTCGTGGTAACCCAACGGTTGAAGCTGAAGTGCATTTAGAAGGTGGCTTCGTAGGTTTAGCAGCGGCTCCATCTGGTGCATCAACTGGTTCTCGTGAAGCATTAGAATTACGTGATGGCGACAAAACTCGTTTCTTAGGTAAAGGTGTTTTAAAAGCAGTTGAAGCTGTAAATGGTCCTATCGCAGAAGCAGTTGTGGGTAAAGATGCATCAGCTCAAGCTGAAATCGACCAAATTATGATTGATTTAGACGGTACTGAAAACAAATCTAAATTCGGTGCAAACGCAATCTTAGCGGTTTCATTAGCAAACGCAAAAGCAGCCGCCGCATCAAAAGGGTTACCTTTATATGCTCACATTGCTGAATTAAACGGTACAGCAGGTCAATACTCTATGCCATTACCAATGATGAACATCATCAACGGTGGTGAGCACGCAGATAACAATGTTGATATCCAAGAATTTATGATTCAACCAGTGGGTGCGAAAACATTAAAAGAAGCATTACGTATCGGTGCTGAAGTATTCCACAACTTAGCGAAAGTATTAAAATCAAAAGGTTTAAATACCGCTGTGGGTGACGAAGGTGGTTTTGCACCTAATCTTGCATCAAACGCTGACGCATTAGCTTGTATCAAAGAAGCGGTTGAAAAAGCAGGTTATGTTTTAGGTAAAGACGTTACTTTAGCGATGGACTGTGCATCATCTGAGTTCTACAACAAAGAAACAGGTATGTATGAAATGAAAGGTGAAGGTAAATCATTCACTTCTCAAGAGTTCACTCACTACTTAGAAAAATTATGTAATGAATACCCAATCGTTTCAATCGAAGACGGTCAAGACGAGTCTGACTGGGACGGTTTTGCATACCAAACTAAAGTATTAGGCGATAAAATCCAACTTGTGGGGGACGATTTATTCGTAACGAATACTAAGATCTTAAAAGAAGGTATTGATAAAGGTATCGCTAACTCAATCTTAATCAAATTCAACCAAATCGGTTCATTAACTGAAACGTTAGCAGCAATCAAAATGGCGAAAGATGCTGGATTCACAGCAGTTATTTCACACCGTTCTGGCGAAACAGAAGATGCAACTATTGCTGACTTAGCAGTTGGTACAGCAGCAGGTCAAATCAAAACGGGTTCAATGAGCCGCAGCGACCGTGTTGCTAAATACAACCAATTAATCCGTATCGAAGAAGCATTAGGTGAAAAAGCACCTTTCTTAGGTTTAAAAGCGGTTAAAGGTCAAGCGTAATTTAATAGTTAATCCATAATAAAAATACCACTAAGTTTAAACTTGGTGGTATTTTTTTATGTGTTCTAGGGCTGAATTTTAATTATTTAGACGTTTATAAAAGGGTATAAAATTGCCATAAAAGTTGCGATTGTCCAAGCGGTCATATTTTTAATATTTTTTCCTAATAATAGCCAACCCAACATAGCTAAAATGCAAAATTGTATAATAAAGTAACCGCTTACTGTTACATAATTAATGAGTTGTTGTGGTAAAAGATAAAGCACAAAGGCTGTCCAAATATAATTTAATACCGCAACCATAAGTGCAAGTTTAACTAATATTTTTAAAAATGCTTCTAAACGGCTTTCTGCCAGAACTAAAAACCAACCTGCAAGTAATATTCCTAATAAAATTTGAGCAAAATTATTTGCCCTTAACCAGTTAAATAATGAAGGTAACTCAAACCAATAAATTGCAAAATATTGGATAAATCCTACCGCTATAATACCAAGGGCACAATAAATCATCGTGTTATAAACACTTTCCTCTTTAGGTTTTGGTAGTCGCCAATATATGATAGATAAGAATACGGCAGCCAAATTACTAATAATTGCAGGGGAGTGTTTTGGGGTAAATATAACGGAATATAAAAAATTCCCTATACTGAAAATGACAAGCAACGTTAAGACAAAAGTAAAACGTTTTCTTTGACCATTACAAATTTCACCTTTCCACAATACAATAAAACTGATTAAACCTAATGTAAAAAAGGAAAGTAAATAAGGCGAGATAAAAATGCTATTTCTTGGCGCAGAATAAAAATTTAATGCCATTTCAATAAAAAGCATTAACACTAATGGTAGTGATGCGTGAATAGCGATTTCTTGTTTAGATTTTGAACTGTGATTATGCATAATAAATAAATTTAGCGATGATTTTAAAGGGGTATTATGCCATAATGTGAGCACTTTGTAATAACCCAATTAGGAGTTTTAATGCGAATTTTACATACAATGTTTCGAGTAGGCGATTTAGAGCGTTCTCTTCACTTTTATACAAAAATTTTAGGAATGCGTTTACTCAGAATGAGTGAAAATAAAGAATACAAATATACCCTTGCTTTTGTAGGTTATGAGGATGAAGACAAAGGAGCAGTTATTGAGTTAACCTATAACTGGGGAACAGAAAATTATGACTTAGGTACTGCTTATGGACATATTGCTCTGGGAGTGGATGATATATATGCAACTTGTGAAGCGATAAAAAAAGCAGGGGGTAAAATTACTCGTGAAGCAGGTCCTGTGTTAGGTGGCAATACTATTATTGCATTTGCAGAAGATCCTGATGGTTATAAAATTGAATTTATTGAAAATAAAAGTGCCCAAAAAGGACTAGGTAATAGCTAAGGAGCAATCAATGTATCAACAACAAATTTTAAGTGAATTACAAGAAGCCGCAGATGTTTTGAATAAATTTATGACTGATGAAAAAAATATTCAGTTAATTCAAGAGGCGGCATTATTAATTTCAAATAGCTTTAAACAAGGTGGTAAGGTACTATCTTGTGGAAACGGAGGTTCGCATTGTGATGCAATGCATTTCGCCGAAGAATTAACAGGGCGTTATCGTGAAAATCGTCCAAGTTACCCTGCAATCGCTATTTCTGACGTTAGTCATTTAAGTTGTGTAAGTAATGATTTTGGTTATGAATATGTGTTCTCTCGTTATGTAGAGGGGGTAGGAAAAAAAGGAGATGTATTATTTGGGCTTTCCACTTCTGGAAATTCACAAAATATTATCAATGCAATGCAAACTGCCAAAGCCAAAGGAATGAAAACCATTGCAATGACGGGTAAAGATGGTGGGAAAATGGCAGGAATTGCAGATATCGAAATTCGTGTTCCGCATTTTCGTTATGCTGATCGCACTCAAGAAATACATATTAAAGTTATTCATATTCTAATGATGTTAATTGAATTTGAAATGGCGAAAGACGTTTAATACCTCACTTAAAAATAGAGAATTGCAGCATAATTTAAATTATTTATTATGTTGCAATTTTTTATGGAAAATTTGCAAATTTTTCTTTCAATCTAACCGCTTTAACTATATTATTAACCGCTTTTATTTTATACAAAAAAATGATAAAAAATTATTCAATTCATTTTTATTAATTATTACTCATTCTCGATATTTAGGAGGGAAACAACAGTAGATGGAAAAGCCAAATCAAACACCCATCATTGAATTACATTCATTAACCAAGCGTTATGATGATAAAACAATTATTGAAAATTTCGATCTTACCATTAATAATGGTGAGTTTTTAACTATTTTAGGTCCTTCAGGTTGTGGTAAAACAACAGTATTACGTTTAATTGCAGGATTAGAAGAGCCAAATGGTGGGATGATTAAACTAGATGGTAAGGATATTACTCATATTCCTGCAGAACATAGGCACGTCAATACCGTGTTCCAAAGTTATGCACTTTTCCCTCATATGACGATTTTTGAGAATGTGGCATTTGGTTTAAAAATGCAAAAAGTACCCAATACAGAAATTAAACCTCGTGTAATGGATGCGTTAAAAATGGTTCGTTTAGATCAAATGGCGAACCGTAAACCAAGTGAGCTTTCTGGTGGACAACAACAGCGTATTGCGATTGCTCGTGCGGTGGTCAATAAACCAAAAGTGTTATTACTGGATGAATCTCTTTCTGCGTTAGATTACAAATTGCGTAAGGAGATGCAAAATGAATTAAAAGAATTACAACGTCAGCTCGGTATTACCTTTATTTTTGTGACTCACGATCAAGAAGAGGCATTAACAATGTCAGATCGTATTATAGTGATGAATGAAGGAAACATCGAGCAAGACGGCACACCTCGTGAAATTTATGAAGAGCCGAAAAACCTATTTATTGCACGCTTTATTGGTGAAATCAATGTATTTGAAGCAACCGCAATTGGACGTATTGATGCGAAAACCGTAAAAGCAAATGTAGAAGGTCGAATTTGTGATATTCATACGGATCTTCCTGTTGTTGAAGGGCAAAAATTAAATGTTTTATTGCGTCCAGAAGACATTGTAATTGAAGAGCTTGATGAAAATGAAAGTGCTAAAGCCGTAATTGGTCACGTAACCAACCGTACCTACAAAGGAATGACCTTAGAAACCAACGTGATGCTTGATCGTAACGGAATGAAAGTATTAGTTAGCGAGTTCTTTAATGAAGACGATCCTAATATCGATCACTCAGTGGGTCAGAAAGTGGCACTGACTTGGTATGAAGGTTGGGAGGTTGTACTTAACAATGAAACTCACGAGTAATAAATTTCAAAAAGTAACTATCGCTGTTATTTTTATCTGGTTGGTTTTCTTCGTTTTAATGCCAAATTTATTGGTGTTTGTGACCAGCGTAATGACCAAAGATAGCAGTAATCTTGTTGAATTTACTTTTTCATTAGATAGCTATAAACGTTTAATTGATCCGCTTTATTCAAAAGTATTATGGAATTCTTTGTATATGTCAGGAATTGCCACAATATTATGTTTATTGGTGGGTTACCCTTTTGCCTTTTTAATTGCAAAAAGTCCTAAAAAATATCGTCCATTTTTACTCTTTTTAGTGATTTTACCATTTTGGACAAATTCACTTATTCGAATTTATGGAATGAAAATTTTCTTAGGTGTAAAGGGGGTGTTAAATAACGCATTATTAGCAATAGGTTTGATTGATAGTCCAATTCGTATTTTAAATACTGAAGTGGCGGTGATTATTGGTTTAGTCTATATTTTATTGCCTTTTATGATTTTACCCCTCTATTCTTCAATTGAAAAATTAGATAATCGCTTATTAGAAGCAGCAAAAGATCTGGGAGCAAATGGTTTTCAGCGTTTTCTACGCGTTATCTTACCATTAACAATGCCGGGTATTATTGCTGGCTGTTTATTAGTATTACTTCCTGCAATGGGAATGTTCTATGTCGCAGACTTACTGGGTGGAGCAAAAGTGCTATTGGTGGGTAATGTGATTAAGAGTGAATTTTTAGTCACTCGTAATTGGCCATTTGGTTCAGCAATTAGCGTCGCTTTAACGGTATTAATGGCAGTGATGTTATATATTTACTACCGAGCCAATAAACTATTAAATAAAAAGGTGGAGTTAAGCTGATGAAACGTGTATTAAGAAACCTTTTTAGTCTTGGTGTCTATGCTTTTTTGTATATTCCAATTGTTATTTTAGTGGTTAACTCTTTTAATGCTGATCGTTATGGAATGCGTTGGAAAGGGTTTGATTGGAAATGGTATGAACGTTTATTTAACAATGATACTTTAATGCAATCTGCGTTACATTCAGTCACTATTGCCTTTTGTGCCGCTACCATTGCGACTATCATTGGCGGTTTAACTGCGATTGCGTTGTATCGTTATCGTTTTAGAGGTAAACAGTTCGTGGGAGGAATGTTATTTGTTGTGATGATGTCGCCAGATATCGTAATGGCGGTTTCATTCCTTGCACTTTTTATGTTTGTTGGAATGGCATTAGGATTTTGGTCATTATTATTTGCACATATTACATTCTGTTTACCTTATGTAGTAGTAACGGTTTCTTCACGATTAAGTGATTTTGATGGAAAAATGCTTGATGCAGCAAGAGATTTAGGGGCAAGTGAGTTTACGATTTTAAGCAAAATTATTTTTCCTCTAATTCTGCCTGCAATAGTATCAGGTTGGTTACTCAGCTTTACTATTTCACTAGATGATGTTGTTATTTCTTCTTTTGTAACAGGGGTGAGTTATGAAGTATTGCCATTGAAAATTTTCTCTTTGGTAAAAACGGGAGTAACACCAGAAGTTAATGCTCTGGCGACTTTAATGATTGTATTCTCACTTATATTAATTATTTTAAGCCAATTAATTGGTAAAAAAAGTAAGATAAATTAATAACCTTTAGAAAAAATTATTATGTTACTTATAGATCTGGTAGGTAAAACACTGACTCAAGAAGAAAAAGAGATATTAGCCCATCCTTTTGTGTCTGGGTTAATTCTCTTTAGTCGTAATTTTTACGATAAAGAACAACTTCAGGCGTTAATTGACGCTATTCGTTCTCAAGTAAAGAAACCGTTATTGATTACAGTTGATCAAGAAGGGGGCAGAGTACAACGTTTTAGAAATGGTTTTACTCAGCTTCCTGCAATGCAATCTTTTCTTGCTTTAAATAAGCCTCACCTAGCCAAAGAGGCTGGGTGGGTGATGGCAGTAGAAATGTTAGCATTGGATATTGATTTGAGTTTTGCACCTGTCTTGGATTTAGGACATCAATGTAAAGCCATTGGTGATCGCTCATTTGGTAGTAAACTTTCTGAGATATTACCCATCGCAGAAAGTTTTATTGATGGAATGCGAGAAGTGGGAATGGCAACAACAGGAAAACATTTTCCAGGTCACGGTCACGTAGTTGCTGATTCACATTTGGAAACACCTTTTGATAACCGCGCTAAAACAGAGATTTTTGCTCAAGATATTCAGCCATTTGTAAGTTTAATTCAGAAAAATAAACTTTCCGCCATTATGCCTGCTCACGTGATTTATACACAATGTGACAATCAACCCGCAAGCGGTTCAAGTTATTGGTTAAAGGACGTTTTACGTAAACAACTTAATTTTAATGGTATTATTTTTTCTGATGATTTGGGTATGAAAGGGGCAAGTTTTATGGGGGATTATGTCGAACGAAGTCAAAAATCCCTAAATGCAGGTTGTGATTTATTACTGCTTTGTAATGAGCGACAGGGCGTTATTCAGGTCTTAGATAACCTAAAATATACACCAACCAAAGAGCATAAAGATCGTCATCTATCTTTACTCAAACACCGTAATATTAACTGGAAAGAATTACAGACCAGCTCTCGTTGGAAAAAATCTTCTCAACAATTAAGTCAGCTCCAAGAACAATGGTTAGAATTTAAAGAAAATAGTGAAGATTAAAATGAATTTAGATTAAAAGTATAATGCGACACCTTCTTACATTTCAATTACTATTTTTCAAACATTGCACTTTGTTATTGAATTTAAGGAGCTAAAAAATTTATCTTAGCACTTGTCAAAATAATGTTATTAATGTAATCTACTCTTGATCTTACAGATCGTAGAGGTGCGAATACAAAGAGTATTCTATTTGAGTGGATAACGTTGAAGATAGAAGAAAGGTGTATTTGCCGAAATCAATTGAAGGTCACTTTGATTGGTTGGGGTTATTTCCGAAAGGGATAACACTGTCATCATTTTTTATATAAGAATGATGGAGTGCTACTAGTTAAGAGTAAAATCTGTTCTAAATTGATTAAATTCTTCATCTCTAGCAATTCTTTTTCCTTCTACTTTTTGTTCGATCTTCTTGTAAACACAACACAGAGGATTTTATGAACTTAATTGATTATTCCCATTCTATATGGTCATTAGTACCCGCATTATTGGCACTACTATTAGCTATTTTTACTCGTAAAGTAATTCTATCTTTAAGTATTGGGATTATTGTCGGTGCGTTTATGCTCGCTGATGGTAATATTTTAAATAGCTTAATTTATATAAAAGATAGTTTTATTTCATTGGTTTACACTGATGGAGGGCTTAATTCTGGTAGTGTAAATATTCTACTATTCCTTGTTTTATTAGGAGTATTAACCACATTATTAAGTATTTCAGGCAGTAACCAAGCATTTGCTAATTGGGCACAAAAAAGAATAAAAGGAAGACGTGGTGCAAAATTAATGGCTGCTAGCTTGGTCTTTTTTACCTTTATTGATGACTATTTTCATAGTTTAGCAGTGGGTGCCATTGCACGTCCTGTTACCGATAAATTCAAAGTTTCTCGAGCCAAACTTGCTTATATTCTTGACTCGACCGCTGCACCAATGTGTGTGTTAATGCCTATTTCTAGCTGGGGAGCATACATTATTACCTTAGTGGCAGGATTATTAGCCACTCATTCAATTACACAATATTCACCACTTGGTGCATTTATGACAATGAGTGCAATGAACTTTTATGCTATTTTTTCTATGATTATGGTATTTGTCGTCTCTTACTTTTCTTTTGATATCGCATCAATGGCACGTTTTGAAAAAGAAGCAATGAATAGAGAAGTGGTTGAAGAAGAGTCTTTAATAGAAGAAGGAAAGGTGCGTAATTTATTATTGCCCATTATAACACTTATTTTAGCAACAGTAACAATGATGATTTATACGGGTTATGAAGCTCTCGCTAGTGATGGTAAAGCATTCAGTATCTTAGGTGCTTTTGAAAATACAACGGTAGGAATATCATTAGTTGTGGGTGGCGTGATGTCACTCATTGTAGCGACACTTTGTCTTATCATTGATGGTAGATTTAACCTTTCAGAATATACTAAATCTTGGGGTATTGGTGCAAAATCAATGCTAGGTGCTATTCTTATTCTCTGCTTTGCGTGGACAATTAATGGTGTAGTAGGAGATATGCAAACAGGAAAATATCTGTCAACATTAGTGGTCGGGAATATTCATTCAGGCTTTTTACCTGCAATTTTATTTATTCTAGCTGCTGGAATGGCATTTTCAACAGGGACAAGCTGGGGAACTTTCGGTATTATGCTTCCAATAGCAGCATCAATGGCAGCAAATGCAGATCCTACATTAATTTTACCTTGTTTATCGGCTGTAATGGCAGGAGCAGTATGTGGTGATCATTGCTCTCCAATTTCAGATACGACGATTTTATCTTCAACAGGAGCACAGTGTAATCATATCGATCACGTTACATCACAGCTTCCTTATGCAATGTTAGTCGCAGCCACTACAACTTTAGGTTATTTAGCATTAGGATTTAGTGGCTCAATGCTTATTGGTTTTGTTGTTACGGCAGTAGTCTTTACTACTTTGATTTTAATCTTTAAAAAGAGAGCCAGTTAATATATTCACTATTTTCTGAAGATATTAAGCGGTTAGATAATTGTTAAAATATGCAAATTTTAATAAGAATCTAACCGCTTTGCTATGAGAGATTAAGATATTTTATTTATATTTATTAAATCAGGACAAGCTTATACTTTTAAAACTTATAATATTTTTAGTTATTTATTTTCTTGTAAAGGTTGAATATTAAACAAAAACTATTTGATTAATGTTTGTTTATGCTTGGACGATGGTAATAAAGTTTATTTCCAAATTAAAATAAAGGGTTGTTTTATTAATGTGTATATTTTTTGTTCAAGTATAATTTTGCTCTATGTTTATTAAGTAAGATTTATAATTTAACATACCCAAAATAGCCATTTTATGGTTTAATATTACATCGTTTTCTCAGAGAAATATAAAGGTTAAAAAATGAGCTGGATTGAAAGAATTTTAGGTACAAAATCATCATCTCAAAGTAGTAAAGCAAGTATTCCTGAGGGAGTATGGACAAAATGTACAAGTTGTCAGCAAATTTTATATGTTGAAGATTTAAAACGTAATATGCAAGTGTGTCCTAAGTGTGATCATCATATGCGAGTGCCTGCTCGTTTGCGTTTATTAAATCTATTTGATGAAAATAGTATGGAAGAGTTAGGTGCAGAATTAGAACCACAGGATATTTTAAAATTTAAAGATTTAAAAAAATATAAAGATCGCTTAAATGCCGCCCAAAAGCAAACAGGAGAGAAAGATGCTCTTATTGCAATGAAAGGCACTCTTTATAAAATGCCGGTCGTCGCCGCTGCATTTGATTTTGAATTTATGGGTGGTTCAATGGGTACAACCGTTGGGCAAAAATTTGTATTAGCGGCTGAAAAAGCACTAGAAGAAAATATTCCTTTCATTTGTTTTGCCGCTTCTGGTGGTGCAAGAATGCAAGAGGCATTATTCTCACTTATGCAAATGGCAAAAACCAGTGCGGTATTAGCAAAATTAAAAGAAAAAGGCGTGCCTTTTATTTCTGTAATGACAGATCCGACCTTTGGTGGTGTATCTGCAAGTTTTGCAATGCTTGGTGATATTCATATTGCAGAACCAAAAGCATTAATCGGGTTTGCTGGTGCTCGTGTTATCGAACAAACCGTACGTGAAACCTTACCAGAAGGTTTTCAACGTGCTGAATTTTTATTAGACCACGGTGCATTAGATATGATTGTACATCGTAGCAAAATGCGAGATACTCTAGCAGGATTAGTCGCTAAAATGACAAATCAACCTTCGCCTTTTCAAGAAGAAGTATTGCTTTTGACTGAGCAGGTTACAGAAGAAACAGCCTAATGACAATAATGAGTTCTCCTCAAGCCACGAATTCTTTAGAAACGTGGCTTTCCTATTTAGAAACAAGTCATTGTAAAGCCATTGATTTAGGTTTGGAGCGAGTAAAATCTGTCGCTTGTACGTTAAATTTACTTAAACCCGCACCTTATATCATTACTGTTGCAGGAACTAATGGCAAAGGTTCAACCTGTAAATTTTTAGAAACTGCATTACTTAAAGCAGGGAAAAAAGTAGGTGTTTATTCTTCACCACATTTAATACGTTATAACGAAAGAGTACGGATTAATGGTGAATTATTAGATGATGACGCACATATTCGTTCTTTTGTAAAAATTACAGAACATAAGAAAGTATCATTAAGTTATTTTGAATACAGCACTCTTTCAGCATTAGATCTGTTTAAGCAAGCAAATTTAGATGTAGTGATTTTAGAAGTAGGATTAGGTGGTCGTCTTGATGCGACTAATATTGTTGATCCTGATTTTGCAGTGATTACCTCTATTGATATTGATCATATCGCATTTTTAGGAGATAACAGAGAAGATATAGGACGAGAAAAAGCAGGTATTTTTAGACCAAATATTCCTGTTGTAATAGGAGAGAAAGATTGTCCTCAAAGTATTATTGAGCAAATTAAATTACTAGGGTGCCAAGCATTTATTTGTGATAAAAATTACAAATTTTCAATCAAATCTGACCGCTTTATTTGGCAATCTGATAAAGTTTGTTTTGAAAATCTTGCTTTACCCAAAATTCCCTATCCAAATGTTGCAACAGCACTCGCCGTTTTAACCCATTTACCTTTTAAGATCAGTGAAACCATTATTGAAGAAGCGGTTATAGAAACTCAATTAACAGGACGATTTCAATTTTTAACACAACAAGATTTTGTAAATTTCTCAAAAAAAATACCGCTTGCACAAGTTATTGTTGATGTAGGACATAATCCTCACGCTACTCGTCATTTAGCTGAGCGATTAATTCAATTAAAACAACCTCATCAAAAAATTTATGCGCTATTTAGTGTCTTGGAAGATAAAGATTTAAATGGAATTATTACACCACTACAAGATATTATTAATGAGTGGCATTGTGTAACTTTAGATTGTTTTAGAGGACAAAGAGGTCAAATAATTTTAGAAAAAATGGTAAATTTCATACCAAATGTAACCGCTTATCATTATGAAAATATGGAACAAGCAACAAACAAAGTATTTGATATTGCAACTGAAAAAGATGTCATTCTTGTTTTTGGTTCGTTTCATACAGTGAGCGATTTTTTATTATCAATTAAACATTAAAAAAGGATACAACACATTATGTGGAAAGAAGTTTTATTAAATTACGGTATTTTCTTATTAGAATTATTAACTGTATTTGGCGTCGTCATTGCAATTGTAATGATGGTATTAGAAAGTAAAAAACAAGGACAACAAGGTGAAATTTCAGTTAAAAATTTAACGGAAAAATATAAAGAAAGCAAGACCGCCTTAGGTAATTTCTTTTTAAGTGAAGCAGAGCAAAAAGCGAAAGAGAAAGCAGAGAAAAAAGAGCAAAAAGCAAAGGCAAAAGCAGAGAAAAAACGTTTAAAATTAGCTAAAAAATCTAAAAATCCAGAAGTTGAAAATGAACAGGAAGAAGAGGTGAGATCTCGTCTTTTTGTATTAAATTTTAACGGTGACATAATGGCAAGTGGTGTTGATTGCTTACGTAAAGAAATTGATGCGGTCGTTGCCTTAGCCAGACCCGAGTATGATGAAGTATTATTAAAGTTAGAAAGCCCAGGGGGTGTCGTTCATGGCTATGGCTTGGCTGCATCACAATTAGCACGCCTAAAAGAACGACATATTCCTTTAACTATCACTGTTGATAAAGTTGCAGCAAGTGGTGGATATATGATGGCCTGTGTAGCAGATAAAATTATTTCAGCGCCATTTGCGGTAATTGGTTCAATTGGAGTAGTTGCACAAGTACCAAATATTCATCGTTTACTGAAAAAACACGATGTCGATGTTGATGTAATGACAGCTGGTGAATATAAACGTACGGTCACCTTAATGGGAGAAAATAGCAAAGCAGGTAAGAAAAAATTTCAACAAGAATTGGAAGAAACCCATAAACTATTTAAACAATTTGTCACACAACATCGCCCACAATTAAATATTGAAAAAGTGGCAACTGGCGAACATTGGTTTGGACAACAAGCGTTAGATCTAAAACTAGTTGATGAAATTTCAACCAGTGATGATATAATTTTAAACGCCATTGAAGAAAAAGAGGTTATTGAAGTGAAATTTACTCAAAAGAAAAATGTCTTAAAACGCTTTGGTATCGAACTTGAACAAAGTGCAGAAAGATTGATGACCAAATTATTGAATAAATCACACTCTTCAATGTTATAAATATAATTATTTTAAAGCGGTAACTTAAAACTAAAATTTTGCAAAATCTTTTATCTAAGTCACCGCTTAAGTAAATAATTCTTTAGATCACTCACATTGAACTAATTTTCTCTGCTCGTTCTTTATCTATTTTTCTTAATTGAATTAATGCGTTATTCATTTGAGTATGGTTTTTCTCACCTTTAGCACAAAGTATAATATTTTCTAGCGTATCAGCTTGATGATAATAAGATTGTTTACTTGTTAATGCTTGTTCAAATAAATTATAAGCTTGTTTAAATTGGGCTTGTTTACATAAAAAAGTCCCATAATTATTTAATATATCAGGACGAGGTTGGTGATCTTTTGTAAATTTTTGACTTAATGTAACCGCTTGTTGATAGGTTTGTGATGCATCTGAAACTTTACCTGTCTGTTGATAGTAATAAGCAAGTACTGAATAAGGTAAATAGTGCTGATTGTTATGTTCCAGTGCTTTGTCGATATTTAATTTTGCTTTTGGAAAATTATTTTCTTTTAAATAAGCAAGTGCAAGGTTGAGTCTTGCTTGCATTGCTTCTGTTTTGTTTATTGAGTGTTCTGTTGATGTAGAAACACAACCTGTCAAAGTCAAAGCAATTATACAAGCGGTAAGATTTGAATAAAAATTTGCAATTTTCATCATAGTTTCCTTTTTAATGTGTTTGCTGTTCTTGAATATTGATACTTTTCCCAAACTTATGCTTTTCAGCGGTTCGTTTGGTTCGGTCTATCACTTCACCTGCAAGCTGTCCACAAGCAGCATCAATATCATCTCCTCGTGTTTTTCTTACGATAACAGTAAAACCATACTCCATCAATGTTTTTTGAAAACGATCAATACGAGAATTAGAACTTTTGGTATAAGGTGCTTCAGGGAATGGGTTCCACGGAATTAGATTTATTTTACAAGGGGTATTTTTTAATACTTCAGCCAGTTGATGGGCGTGTTCTATGCCATCATTAATATGAGACAACATTACATATTCAATGGTTACTTTGCCGTGATTCGCATTCGATACTTTTAAATATTCATTCACAGAATTCATCAACATTTTAATATTATATTTTTTGTTGATTGGCACAATTTCATCACGAATTTCATCGTTTGGGGCGTGTAAAGAAATCGCTAGAGCAACATCAATTTGTTCACGCATTTTATCCAATGCTGGAACGACTCCAGATGTTGAAAGGGTGACACGACGTTTTGATAAACCATAAGCGAAATCATCTAACATTAGTTCCATTGCAGGCACCACATTATTCATATTTAATAATGGCTCACCCATTCCCATCATTACTACATTAGTAATTGGTCGCACACCTGTTACACCAAAATTACCAATAATTTTAGCGGCTCGCCATACTTGTCCAATAATTTCAGACACGTTTAAATTACGATTAAAACCTTGTTGGGCGGTAGAACAAAAAGTACACTCTAACGCACAACCTACTTGTGAAGAAACACACAATGTTGCACGATCCCCTTCTGGGATATACACTGTTTCAACTTGTTGATCGCCTACCTGCATTGCCCATTTGATTGTTCCATCGGCTGAACGTTGTTCAACAGCAACCTCAGGCGCTTTAATTTCCGCAATTTGTTTTAATTTTTCACGCAAGACTTTGTTAATATTGGTCATATTATCAAAATTATCTTCACCAAAATGGTAAATCCATTTCACCATTTGATCGGCACGAAAAGGTTTTTCACCCATTTCTTTAAATAAATCTCGCATTTGTGAACGCGTTAAATTCATTAAATTGATTTTATCGGATTTTGGATGCTGCACTGCAACCTTCGTGGATTGAGCGGAGCTGTTTTGTGTGTTTTGTTGTGACATTAGGCCTCGTTATTACACGGATTATGGCAAAAATTGATTATTTTGCAAAAGCATTTAAAGAAGGGGATTTTACCTACCTCAATAATTTTATGCTAGTCTTTTTTATGATTAATTTTAAGCAGTCACATTATTTTTAAAATTTGCAAATGTAATATAGAGGGATAGATACTCCCTATATTTTAAAAAAATAGTTTTTAATCCATTTTTGACGTAAAATGGTCACAATGTTTTTTTATATTTAGGATTCATATATGGCATATACAACATTTTCACAAAATAAGAACGATCAATTAAAAGAGCCAATGTTTTTTGGTCAAAATGTCAATGTTGCTCGTTATGATCAACAAAAATACGAAATTTTTGAGAAGCTGATTGAAAAACAACTGTCATTTTTTTGGCGACCTGAAGAGGTGGATGTTTCACAGGATCGTATTGATTATAATGCCCTTCCAGAACACGAAAAGCATATTTTCATCAGTAATCTAAAATATCAAACGCTATTGGATTCTATTCAAGGTCGTAGTCCAAATGTAGCATTGTTACCTATTGTTTCTATTCCTGAATTAGAAACTTGGATTGAAACTTGGACTTTTTCTGAAACTATCCATTCTCGCTCATATACACATATTATTCGTAATATTGTTAATGATCCATCAATCATATTTGATGACATTGTGACTAACGAAGAAATCATTAGACGAGCAAAAGATATTTCTATTTATTATGATAACCTAATTCGTGATTCACAGCTTTATAGCTTATATGGAGAAGGCATCTATAAGGTTGATGGTGTAGATCATAAAGTTTCACTAAGAACGTTAAAAAA
This sequence comes from Pasteurella atlantica, assembly GCF_963693435.1. NCBI lineage: Bacteria > Pseudomonadati > Pseudomonadota > Gammaproteobacteria > Pasteurellales > Pasteurellaceae > Pasteurella > Pasteurella atlantica. The sequence continues at coordinate 2,154,684 of NZ_OY856306.1, read as the reverse complement.
ACAACTTTACCTCTGTATGATGAGTGTAAATGTATTAGAAGCTATTCGTTTTTATGTCTCATTTGCTTGCTCTTTTGCCTTTGCGGAGCGTCAATTAATGGAAGGTAATGCTAAAATTATTAAATTTATTGCACGTGATGAGGCATTGCACCTAACGGGTACTCAACATATTTTAAATATAATGGCATCAGGAGAAGATGATCCTGAAATGGCAGAAATTGCTAAAGAGTGTCGTCAAGAGGCTTATGATCTATTTGTTGCAGCCGCAGAACAAGAGAAAGAGTGGGCGGATTATTTATTTAAAGATGGTTCAATGATTGGTTTAAATCGAGATATTTTAGTTCAATATGTGGAATATATTACTAATACTCGTATGCAAGCCGTAGGGTTAGATCTTCCGTTTAAAGTACGTTCAAACCCAATTCCGTGGATTAATTCGTGGTTAGTGTCAGACAATGTACAGGTAGCACCACAAGAAGTTGAAGTGAGTTCATATCTTGTTGGACAAATTGATTCAAAAGTCAGTACTCAAGATTTTGATGACTTTGATTTGTAATGCAAATTCGGTTAATTCATAGCCAAGTGATACTGGAACATAATAACAAAAACTCATTACTTGAAACCTTAGAAAAAAATGGATTTTTTCCTGAATATCAATGTCGAATGGGTTTTTGTGGTTCTTGTCGAATAAAAATAAAAAGTGGCAAAGTCTCTTATAAACAACCTCCTTTAGCGATGCTAAAAAGTAACGAAATTCTTACTTGTTGTTGCGTAGTTGAAGAAAATTTAGAAATAAAGTTTTAACTTTACTTAAAGCGGTAGGATGTTGTAAGAAATTTACAAAATATTACTAACTAAGCATTATCGATGTAACATACTTTCACTCTTAGGAATAACCTTAAAATGATAAAACGTGCTATATTCTTAAGCATATTTATGCTCTCTTTTTTATCGGCTTGTAGTTCTGTTAAATATCATCCTGTTGAAACGATTAATCAAATTAATACCAATAATGGATATCGAGTTTATAATGTATTATCCAAAAATAAACAACATAAAAATCTTATTATTTTGATGTTTTCAGGTGGGGGAAATCGTGCAGCATCATTAGGTTATGGTGTCTTAGAGCAATTTGCAAAAACTGAAATTAATCCTACCGCTAAGGGAAGGACTTTATTGGATAATATCGACTTGGTCTATGGGGTTTCTGGTGGTTCTGTGTTAGCAAGTTATTTTGCCTTGGAAGGAAAAAACGTCATTCCTCAATTTGAAGAGCAATTTTTAAAGTATGATTTTCAACAACAAATAGTCAATGAAGCACTCTCTGTTTCTACAATATCTCGATTAACTTCACCTCAATTTGGACGGGGTGATTTACTTGCAGAACAGCTTAATTCAGCCCTTTTTAAAGACAACACTTTTGACGATCTCCTTCATCATCGTAAAGGTCCTTTTGCTGTAATTAGTGCCACAGATATGAATATGGGACAACGTCTTAATTTTATTCAAGAAGATTTTGATCTTCTTTGCTTAGATTTAAAAAAAGTGAAAATTGCCAGAGCGGTTGCAGCATCTAGTGCTGTACCATTAATTTTTAGCCCTCTTACTTTTAACAATAATGGGGGTAGTTGCTATCCTTCGAAAAAAACTAGCGTAATAAAAGCAACAGAAGCGGGGAAAAATAAAAATGAAATACAAACTAAAAAAGATTTATATAAAAATAGTCAAAAAAGACCTTTTATTCACTTAGTTGATGGTGGGTTGACGGATAATTTAGGATTACGCAGTTTACTTGATACCTATAATTTATGGGGCTTTCAAGGTATTAAAAATAATTTAAAAAAATCTAATATCAAAAATGTCATTGTCATTAACGTAAATGCTCAAAATCAAATTACGAGTAATGTAGATTTATCCGCAGATATTCCTAATACTTCTGATATTGTGAATGCGATTATCAATGTCCCTATTGATAGTAACACACAAAATACCCTGAATAGTTTTAGAGCCTTGGTTGATGAATGGAATAAAAAGCAACAAAATATTAAGATCTATTTTGTGAGTTTAAACTTAAAAGATTTACCGACCTCTTCATTACGAGATGAAGTACTAAATATTGACACTTCTTTTTATTTACCTAAAGAAGATGTCAATAAATTAAAACAATCTGCCAAAATTCTTCTAGATCAATCCGTTGATTATCAGGAAGTATTAAAAGTATTACGATAATTTCAGTAAAGTGGTGATTTTTAACTATTCCCGAGAGAGTGCATCTACTGGCTTTAAGCGAGCTGCATTTTTTGCGGGGAAATAGCCAAATATAATGCCAATTGATGATGAACAAAAAAATGCAATAACAAATGATGAAAAGGTAAATTGCATTTTAATTCCTTCTACTATTAATGAAAAAATACTGCCTATAAAAAGAGAAAAGAGCACGCCTATTATTCCACCAATTAAACTGACAACTATCGCTTCTATTAAAAACTGCTGTAGAATGTCTTTTTCTTTCGCTCCTACTGCAATTCTAATACCAATCTCTTTGGTTCGTTCAGTTACAGAAACCAGCATAATATTCATTATCCCAATTCCTCCAACAACCAATGAAATAAAAGCAATCGCTGAAATCATTAATGTTAATGTTTGTGTGGTTTGATTTAAGGATTGTAATAATTTATTACTATTAAACGTGAAAAAATCCTTTCGTCCATGACTTGCTGTTAAAAGATCAGTTATTTTTAGTTCAGCCATTGCTGGTGTGATATTTTTGTTTAGATGAACTGAAATTCGCTGAAAATAGTCTTGATTATTAATGCGACTATTCATTGCACTATAAGGAAGCCAAATATGTGCAGTTTGACTGTCTGAAAATAAAGAGGGAGATTTGACTACTCCTATAATTAGAATGGGGACATTCTCAATAAAAACAATATTATTGATAGCTGTCTTTTTCCCAAAAATGGCTGTTTTTGATATTTCATCAATAACACCAACTGCCTGATTAGAGCTAATATCTATTGGTTTTAATAAACGTCCCGATAATAGTTTATATTTTTTCAGTGAGAAAAAATCCTGACTTACACCATTTACAGAAACAGGAATTGTTTTATTTAGGAAACGCATCTTTGAAAAAGATTGTAATCCAGGGCTGACTCCAAGAATATAAGGCTGTTTACTTAATAGATCTAAATCATTAATAGTGAGGGTTTGAATTTTAGTGGGATCACTCTCTTCCCAATTTTTACCTGGAAAAATACCAATAGTACTAGCTCCTAAAGAACTAAATTCACTTAATACTTTATGTTTTGCCCCCTCTCCTAATGCAATAATACTGACCACAGAAGCAATCCCAATAATAATGCCAAGCATTGTTAGAAAGGATCTCATTTTATGTGCTTTCATCATACTTAGTGCCATAATAAGTGACTCATTGTAATGATACAAGATATCAAGAAATGTTATTTTTGTACTGTTTTCTACTAATGTTTGTTTTATTCTTGTATATTTAGGAGAGGGATTTTGTTTTTTATCGGAGATAATCTCACCATCTTTCAGTGTAATTATACGTTCAGTATGTTTAGCGATTTGCATATCGTGAGTAATTAAAATAATGGTATGCCCTTGTTGATGTAATTCCTTTAAGACCTCCAAGACTTCGTTACTACTTTGACTATCTAAAGCTCCCGTAGGCTCGTCGGCTAAAATAACCTCGCAGCCATTTATTAGAGCCCTAGCAATACTTACTCGTTGCTGTTGTCCTCCTGAAAGTTGATTTGGTTTTTGCTCTAACTGTTTTTGTAGTCCTAAACGGTATAATAGGTTTTTTGCTTGGATTTTCCTTTTTTCTTTATCCATCAAAGAATAAATTGCGGGAATTTCTACATTTTCAATTGCACTTAAATGAGGCAATAAATGATAACGCTGGAAAATAAAACCAAAATGATTACAGCGTAATTTTGCTAATTCTTCATTTGATAAATCCGTAATACGACGTCCTTGAAATAAATATTCTCCTTCATCAGGAATATCTAGTGCACCAAGGATATTCATTAACGTCGATTTTCCAGAACCTGAACTTCCTACAATCGCAATCATTTCGCCACGATAAATTTGTAGATCTATGGATTTAAGTACAGTCGTTTCAATATTTCCATTACAATAACGACGTGTGATATTTTTAAATTCAATTAATGGTTGATTTATCATAATATTTTATACTCATTTTCATTATTATTTGAAGATAAAATATCTGTTGATAATACAACACGCTCTTTCAATGATAGTCCCTTGACTACTTCAACTTGTGAATTATCTTGTAATCCCGTTGTAATAAGTCGTTGCTCTTGGTTTCCATTTTCTTGTAATACGGTCACATAATATTGATTGGGTTGAATCATTTTCCCTAATAATGATAAAGGGATAGTCAATACATTTTCTTTTTTATCTAACAAAATTGAAACAGAAGCAGTCATTGCTATACGTAGTTTATGTTCTGGATTAGGGACTTTAAAAGTGGCGTAATAATAAACCGCTTTTTGATCGTTTGCGGTTGGAATAAGTTTTATATTATCTAGTTTAGAATAGTGCTTATTATCAGGCTTTCCTAATAAAGTAAATGAAACCGGAGCTCCTATTTTAATAGAAATAACGTCCGCTTCTGAAATGTTAGTTTCAATTTGCATTGTTTCAATATCAGCTAATTGCATCAGAATAGGTGCTTGTTGTGTGGTAACTAAAGTTTGTCCACTTTTGGCAGTAACAGAAACAACGGTTGTATCCATTGGCGAGCGTATTTCAGTATAACGTAATTGAGTTTGGGATTTCTCTACTTTAATTTGTGCACTCGCTAAATTACTCTGTGCAATTCTCACTTCAGCTTTAGTAATACTTAAATGATGTTTAGATGTTTCAAAGAGTTGTTTTGATGTTGCATTTTTCTGCATTAAAGTATATTGACGCTCAACATCCATTTGTCGTTGTTTTAGCTGTTCTGATTTAATAGCTAAATTTCCTCGGAGATTTTCTAATTCTGCCAGTGCTAACTTTAGTTCTGTTTCCGCTAATTGAGGATCGATTATAGCTAATAAATCACCTTTTTTAACTTTTTGTCCTTCTTTCACCAAAATTTGTTTTATTTGACCAGAAACCTGTGCACCAACATCAATTTTTGTCAATGCTTGTACTTTACCAGTTGCTAGAATTCTTTTTTCAATTTTTCCCAATGTGACTGGAAAAATAATATTTTGAGGTTCTTCATTATTTGGTAATAAGTAGAAGCCAATTACTACAACTAATAACAAGAGGATAATGGTGTGCTTTAATTTTTTATGAAACTTCAAAATACGATTCCTTATGTTATTTGAAGATAAGATAGATAGGTTATATTCTTTATATGACTAGTCCATTTAGTCAATAGTTCCCAAAAAGATTATTTATTTCAAAAGAGTAAATTTTTATCAAAATCGTACCGCTTATGATTAACTATTCGCAATAATCACGGCACGTTTCGGTGCTGAATAACCTTCGATCGTTTTAGAATGATCCTGTGGATCTAAAAAATCTTCAAGGGATTCAGTGTCGATCCATTCAGTGCGACGTTGCTCTTCGACCGTTGTTACTGCTTCATCAACACAACGCACATTTTTAAAGCCTGCTTTTTCCAACCAACTGATCAGAGCTGGTACAGACGGAATAAAATACACATTTCGCATTTTTGCATAGCGATCGCTTGGCACAAGCACATCATTGACACCCCCATCAATCACTAAGGTTTCAAGCACTAACTCGCCCCCTTTACGTAACTGGTTTTTAAGCTGTAAAAAATGGTCAAAAGGTGATTTGCGATGATATAACACCCCCATTGAAAACACCGTATCAAAAGCTTTCAGCGGTTGCATTTCTTCAATCCCCATCGGAATTAAATGTGCTTGGCGATTATTATTTAATAATTTACGCACTGCTTCAAATTGGCATAAAAATAAGTCCGTTGGATCAATGCCGACAACCAATCTTGCTCCTTCGCCTACCATTCGCCACATATGATAGCCACTGCCACAACCGACATCTAAAATGGTGCGATCTTTTAATGGCGATAAGTGAGGCAAGACACGATCCCATTTAAAATCAGAACGCCATTCGCAATCAATATGCACATCATACAAATGATAAGGACCTTTTCGCCACGGTTTAAGCAATTTTAAATTATGGATAAAACGCTGTCTTTCCCCTTGTGATAATAAAGGCTCACTTTCAATGGCTTCTACTTTATCTTTTAAATTAATAGAGGCTGTTTTCACAGGTAAATGTTTTAGGGCATTTTCCCACTTTTCAAAATCACCGTGTACTTGGGTTTGCCACTGCTTCATTTGTAAAGGTAAGGTTTCAAGCCAGTGAGAAAGCGAACTTGTTGCTAATTGTTGGTAAAAAGGACGAAAATCTATCATTGTTAATTATTTCTATGTATGAACAAATACGTAGAGACGTAGCAGGCTACGTCTCCACAGGAATAAAATGGTAAATTTATTTAAAAATTTGACCGCTTATTTTACAGTAACACGAGCAAATTTACGTTTACCGACATTATAAACCGCCGTTGTGCCAGTCTTGATCGTTAAACGTGGATCTTCCACTTTCTCGCCATCAATTCGCACACCGCCACCTTTTACAGAACGCATTGCTTCTGAGGTTGAAGGCGATAATCCCGCCTCTTTCAATAGGCTCGCTAATCCCATCTCGCCTTCAAAGGTAAATTCAGGCATTTCATCTGGCATTGCCCCTTTTTGGAAACGGTTGATAAACTCTTGTTCCGCAGCGTCAGCGTCAGCTTCCGAGTGGAAACGAGCGATAATTTCTTTGGCTAACAGAATTTTCACATCACGAGGATTGCGACCAGCGGTTACTTCTTCTTTGAATTTTGCAATTTCTTCTAATGAACGAAATGAAAGCAAGTCGTACCAACGCCACATTAACTCATCAGAAATTGACATCACTTTACCAAACATCTCGCTTGGCGTGTCAGAAACACCGATGTAGTTACCTAATGATTTAGACATTTTTTTCTCGCCGTCTAAGCCTTCAAGCAATGGTAATGTCATTGCAACCTGTGGTTTTTGACCGTTCGATTTTTGCAATTCACGTCCTACCAATAGGTTGAACGTTTGGTCTGTTCCGCCTAATTCTACATCAGCTTCAAGGGCAACTGAATCGTAACCTTGTAATAATGGATACATAAATTCGTGGATTGCAATAGATTGATTATTTGCAAAACGTTTTTTGAAATCATCACGTTCTAACATACGAGCAACGGTATAGTTAGATGCAAGGCGAATCATTCCTTCTGTTCCCAGCTGGCTTAACCATTCTGAGTTAAATACTACTTTGGTTTTTTCAGGATCTAAAATTTTGAAAATTTGCGATTTATAGGTTTCCGCATTGCGTAACACATCTTCTTTGGTTAAAGGTGGACGAGTCGCATTTTTACCTGACGGATCGCCAACCATACCCGTAAAATCCCCAATTAAGAAATACACTTCGTGACCTAACTGCTGGAATTGACGTAATTTATTTAACACCACCGTATGCCCTAAGTGGATATCTGGTGCGGTTGGATCTGCTCCCAATTTAATACGTAATGGACGATTTTCTTTTAATTTTTCAATTAAATCATTTTCTGAATAAATATCTTCTACGCCACGTTTTAATTCGGCAAGTTGAGTTTCAATAGACATATATTTCCTTTATTTAAGAAGTTTAAAATGAACATTTGGTTATTATAACGAGAATAGAAAAAAAAAGCGAAAAAAAGCACCTTATCTTGTGGGGGTGATAAGGTGCAAAGAGTTGGAGTGATTACCTATTATTTTTTAAGTGCGCTAATGATAACAATTATCATTGACAGAGCAATATAATTTACAATCATTTACAAACTATAATTCTATATCTAACAATAAGAAATTATTGTTATGTTTATTTTTAGTCAAAAAAATGTTAAGGTTATTAACTAGTATTTCAAATCAATTACATTTATTACGTTTTATTTTAGGAGTGAACAATGACATATATACTGCCGGCATTAGATTATGATTACGATGCATTAGAGCCACATTTTGATAAATTAACAATGGAAATTCACCATTCAAAGCATCATCAAGCTTATGTAAATAATGCAAATGCTGCTTTAGAAGCAACACCTGAATTATTAGCATTAACGCCAGAAGAACTTATTGCTAATTTAGATAAAGTGCCTGAAGAAAAACGTACAGCCGTGCGCAATAATGCAGGTGGACACGTGAATCATAGTTTCTTTTGGAAAGGTTTAAAAACAGGTACTGTGTTAGGTGGAAAACTAAAAGAAGCCATTGAGCGTGATTTTGGTTCTATTGAAACATTTCAAACCAAATTTGAACAAGCTGCTGCTACACGTTTTGGTTCTGGTTGGGCGTGGTTAGTGATTGAAAATGGTAAATTAGCCGTTGTTTCAACACCTAATCAAGACACACCACTAATGGGTAAAGATGTTGCTGGGGTTTCTGGTACGCCAATTATTGGTTTAGATGTTTGGGAACACGCCTATTATCTCAATTATCAAAACCGTCGTCCAGACTACATTAAAGCATTCTGGAATGTTGTAAACTGGGATGAAGCAGAACGTCGTTTTCAAGCGTTAGTATAATTAAGTAATTACTAGGAAGTGTTCTCAATTCAAACATATTTACTGTTGATCGCCAAAATTATCTTAAACAAGGTACAAAACGTAGGTAATATCTCAGTCTCATTAAGTTTTTTAGCGTAGTAGATAGTTTTGGCATCGATTTTTCGGAACAGAGAGATTTTTTGTGATTACTGTGTTAATCATTGTTTGTTTAGAATGACTAAATCGAACAATGATTTTCCTGTACGTTTAAATAAAAGTGATGAAAAGAATTGATCATCTAAATTAAAAGTATAAGCTTTAATACTAATATTATATTTATTGGTAATCTGATTATGTTTCTCTATATTCACGGTTTTTTATCTTCATCAAAATCAACAAAAGCTCAGCAGTTAAAAAAATGGTTACAACAGCAGGGCAGAGAAGAAGAATGGTGTTGTCCCGATTTATCACCTAACCCTCAACTCGCAATGCAACAACTTCGAGAATTGATTATTCACACTGAGAAACCAATTAAATTAGTTGGAAGTTCATTGGGTGGATTTTATGCTACTATTTTAAGTGAAGAGTTTGATTTAAAAGCTATTCTTATTAATCCAGCCGTAAAAGTAGGTCAAGTATTGGAAAGTAGAATTGGTTCACATAAGGCGTGGCATTCTGATAATAATATTATTTTTACACAGCAAGATGTTGATATTTTAAATAATATGGATGTGCGTGAAATCACTAAACCAAATAATTTTTTGTTAATGATTGAAAAAGGCGATGAAATTTTAAATTATCAATTAGCATTGACACTTTATAAAGATTGTAACCAACTTATTTTTAATGATGGTAACCATAGTTTTAGTCGTTTTGAGAAAGTATTGGATTTAATGGATCAATTTTAGTTTTTATTTTTGCAAATTTTTTACAAAATCTGACCGCTTATTTTTATTTTGAAATATCAATTTTATGGAAAATACAGTATAATCCTCCACAATTTTATGTATTGTAATTTGAAGGAAACAAAATGTCTGAACAACAAAATCAAGAATTAGACTTAAACGGTGAGATGTTAGCTCGTCGTGAGAAATTAAACCATATTCGTGAGCAAGGAAATCCATTTCCAAATACGTTTCGTCGTGAAAATTTAGCCAAAGATTTACAAGGTACTTATGCTGAAATTGAGGGCGAAGTATTAAAAGAACAGCACGTTGAAGTGAAAGTGGCAGGACGTATTATGTTACGTCGAGTGATGGGTAAAGCCTCTTTTATGACTATTCAAGATGTCAGTGGACAAATCCAGCTTTATATTGCTCGTGATAATTTGCCAGAAGGCGAGTATAACGACAAAGTAAAATTATGGGATCTTGGCGATATTGTTGGGGTTAAAGGTGAATTATTTAAAACCAAAACTGGCGAATTAACAGTTCGTTGTCGTGAAGTTCAACTTTTAACCAAAGCATTACGTCCTCTTCCTGGTAAATTCCACGGTTTAAGTGATCAAGAAACACGTTATCGTCAGCGTTATTTAGACTTGATTTCAAACGAAGATTCTCGTAATACTTTCTTAATTCGTTCAAAAGTGATTAGTGAAATCCGTCAATATTTCTTAGAAAAAGACTTTATTGAAGTGGAAACGCCGATGTTACAAGTAATCCCTGGTGGTGCGGCAGCACGTCCATTTATCACGCACCATAATGCGTTAGATGTGGATATGTATTTACGTATTGCGCCTGAATTATACTTAAAACGCCTTGTGGTGGGTGGTTTTGAGCGTGTGTTTGAATTAAACCGTAACTTCCGTAATGAAGGGGTTAGCGTGCGTCATAATCCTGAATTTACAATGATTGAATACTATCAAGCGTATGCAGATTACATTGATTTAATGGATAATACCGAAGAACTATTACGCCGTTTAGCGATCAATATTTTAGGTACAACAACCGTACCTTATGGCGATTATACCTTTGATTTCGGTAAACCATTTGAGCGTATTTCAATGCACGATGCGATTGTAAAATATGGCAACGGTATTGCTCGTGAAGATTTAGATAATTTTGAAAAAGCTTGTGAAATCGCAAAAGGTTTAGGGATTGAAATTCAAAAATCTTGGGGCTTAGGTTCAGTAGTTAATGCAATTTTTGAAGAAGTTGCTGAACATAAATTAATTCAACCTACTTTCTTAACCTCGCACCCTGCAGAAATTTCACCATTAGCACGTCGTAATGATGAAAATCCAGAAGTAACGGATCGTTTTGAATTATTTATCGGTGGTCGTGAAATCGGTAATGGTTTCTCAGAATTAAATGATGCAGAAGATCAGGCTCAGCGTTTTAAAGATCAAGTTGCAGCAAAAGAAGCGGGTGATGATGAAGCGATGTTCTATGATGATGACTTTGTGGTTGCATTAGAACACGGTTTACCACCAACAGCGGGAGAAGGCTTAGGAATTGACCGTTTAGCAATGATTTTTGCAAACGCACCGTCAATTCGTGATGTGATTTTATTCCCAGCAATGCGTCAAAAAGTGTAATTCGTAACAGGTTGTAAAATAATTAAAAAAATCCCTTTTCTGTTGTTGCAGAAAAGGGATTTTTAGTTTATAAAAGAACACTTAGGTAAATAAAAATGTATAAATAGATAACAAGAATAAGGAATTATTTATGACACAACAAGAAAATCTTGAAGAGCAAAATTTTTTGCATCAACCTTCTTTTTTAGAGGCAAGTATTGTATCGGTAATAACAGTTGCGTTGCTTTCTTTTTTAATTATTGGAACAGGTTGGGCACCACATATTGGCATTGCTTTTGTTATGCTTTGTTTATTGATTTATGGGCGAGTAAAAGGAATTTCTTATAACAAAATGCAACAAGCAATGGCAGATTCGTTAATGTCTAGTGTGGGAGCATTATATCTATTCTTTTTTATTGGTATTTTGGTTACTGCATTATTAATGAGCGGAGCAATTCCCAGCTTAATTTACTACGGTACATTATTGATGAGTGCCAATTATTTTTATGTGTCAGTTTTTTTAATTACCGGAATTATTGGGATTTCATTAGGAAGCAGTTTGACTACTGTGGCAACTTTAGGTGTCGCTTTTATGGGGATTGGAGAGGCATTTGATGCCAATGCAATGATTACAGCAGGGGCAATAGTTTCAGGTGCATTTTTAGGCGATAAAATGTCACCACTTTCTGATACAACCACCATTTCAGCTGCAACTGTAGATATTGATCTTTTTGATCATATCAAAAATATGTCACGTACCACAATTCCCGCATTGATACTTTGTTGTGCAATTTACATTGGTCTATCCTCTTTTAACCATAGTGAAGTAGGTAATATTGCTCGTATTGAAATATTTAGACAGGCATTAAGGGAAACCAATTTAGTGCATTTAGTCTCTTTATTACCTTTTGTATTACTTATCTGTTTAGCGGTAATGCGAGTATCTGCAATAATGGCAATGATTTATACCTCATTATTAGCCGTTGTGATTGCACTATTTTTTGGCTATAACGATTTCTCTCAGTATGGTACATATTTTTTCGCTGGTTTTGTTCCAAATCCTGAATGGGCACCTGATTTAGTACGAATGTTTAGTCGTGGTGGTTTACAAAGTATGTTCTTTACTTTAACTATTGTACTGTTAGCTGTGAGTATGGGGGGGTTATTATTTGCATTAGGTGTTATTCCTCGTCTATTAAAAGAAATAGCAGACTGGTTAAATAACCGTTTGAGAGCAACTATTGCCGTTGCAATGACTAGCGTAGGGGTAAATGTCTTAATTGGAGAACAATATTTAAGTATTCTGCTTTCAGGCGAAACCTTTAAACCCATTTATGATCGTTTAGGTTTAGAGCGTAAACATTTATCTCGTACTCTCGAAGATGCAGGAACTGTGGTCAATCCACTTGTACCTTGGAGTGTATGTGGCGTGTTTATTGCTCAGCAATTAAATGTAAGTGTAATTGATTACTTACCTTACGCATTTTTTTGCTATTTAAGTGTATTGATCACATTAGTTATTCCAAGTAAGCGGTCACATTAAAGATAAAATTTGTAAATTTGAAGTAAAGATCATTTTGAGTTTGTGTTTTATACTAGCAGTACGACTTGTCTTAGTTTTAATTGCAAAAACCTTACCAATTAATTATAGAAACTAAATGAGTCTTAAAACAACTGCTAGTAATTTACCCTGCAAAAGTATGGATCTTGTCCTGTTTATTACTATTAATTTATGAAAATTAATAGTAATAGTTTGCGGTTGTCCTGATAGAAATAAAAAAGAATAAACATCTCTATTTTATGTGCAGTTCATATTCTATACTTTTTATATACAGAAATTTTTATTTATTCCACTTCTTCCAACTCATCCGCCATAGCACTCAAGGCATCGCGAGTGAGTTGGGCGAGGGCTTTGTAAAAATTGGTATCAAAAGCTTCGACTTTACCTAAAAACTTACTGGCACAAGGGAGTAAAAAACGTTGAAAAAGATCTTTTTGGGCTTCAACGGAATCAAGATTATCTTCAATCCAAGAGGCAGTTAAAAGTAGTAATGCGACGTGATCAGGATTTTCTAATACTGGCATTCCTCGTTGTTGGCGGAAAACTATAAAATCTTGAATATTGATATCATAGCTAGATATAGCGGTATCAATATTACCATTTTTTGCAAAAAGTTCGTTATAACTGACCGCTAGTTCAGTAGGGTTAGCGAGTTTTTCTATCGTATCTAAGGCTTTATCACTTTGAGTGTCAAGGCTTAATGCCCAATCTGAGCGTAAATTACCCTGTTTTAACCATTCAAATAATTCACTTAAAATGGGATCGGTGGGGTCGCGGTAAAAAAGATTGCCAAATAAACGGCATAGTAATGAAAAATCGTTAATGGTGGTTTCGCTCATAATACTTTAAAATGACCTATTAGAATTAAAAAAGACATTATACACAAGATAAAGATAAGGACAAAAAAATGAAATATATTGGTGCTCACGTAAGTGCTGCTGGAGGAGTAGAAAATGCGGTGTTACGAGCGGTTGAAATTGGGGCGAATGCTTTTGCATTATTTACGAAAAATCAACGTCAATGGAAAGCAGCACCACTTAAGGTAGAAAATATTGAAAAATTTAAACGTTTTTGTCAGGCACATCATTTTAGTGCCGATCAAATTTTACCTCACGATAGTTATCTTATTAATTTAGGTAATCCTGATGCCGAGAACTTGGCTAAGTCTCGAGAAGCATTTATTGATGAAATGCAACGTTGTGATCAACTTGGTATTAAATTACTCAATTTTCATCCTGGTAGCCATTTAAATAAAATGTCTGAAAAAGACTGTTTAAGTCGTATTGCTGAATCCTTAAATATGGCAATTGCAACGGTGCCAAATGTCATTGCTGTCATAGAAAATACCGCAGGACAAGGTACAAATTTAGGTTGGCATTTTGATCATTTAGCTGAGATTATTGAACAAGTAGATGATAAAAGTCGAGTGGGAGTCTGTTTAGACACTTGTCATACATTTTCGGCAGGTTATGATATTTCTAGTTTTAAAGGTTGTGAACAAGTATTTACTGATTTTGAAAATAGTGTTGGTTTTCAATATTTACGTGGAATGCACCTGAATGGTTCAAAAACAGCGTTAGGTAGCCGAGTGGATCGCCATCACTCATTGCAAGAAGGAACAATTGGCATCGATGTATTTAAATATATAATGAATGATAAGCGTTTTGATGATATTCCTTTAGTGTTAGAAACCATTAATCCTGATATTTGGTGCGAAGAAATTGCATTTTTGCATTCATTACAAGCAGCATAATAAGAGAATTAATATAAAACTCGTTTAGTATTAATATGTTGAGAAAAAATTCACATTCTATATAAATTCTTCTTTACTGTTTAAAAAAACAGTATTACTATATATCCATACAGTGTTTTTTATAGGGTGTTTTTTATGCTTACTCATTTAACGATTAATAATTTTGCTATTGTTCGTCAACTTGATCTTGCTTTAAATGATGGTATGACGGTTATTACAGGCGAGACCGGAGCAGGAAAATCTATCGGAATTGATGCTCTTGGTCTTTGTTTAGGCTATCGTTCAGAAAGCTCGATGGTGCGTGATAAAAATAATAAGACCAGTGTTTCAGCAACATTCTCTATACAACCAAATAGTCCAGCATTTCTATGGTTAACAAAATATGAATTACTGGATGATGATAACCCTCAAGAATGTATTTTACGTCGAATACTTAATAGTGAAGGACGTTCTAAAGCATTTGTAAATAACCATCCTCTCCCTGTTTCTCAACTACGAGAGTTGGGGCAATATCTTATCCATCTTAATGGGCAGCACGCCCCTCAATTATTGCTTAAAAGTGACTATCAATTAACTATTTTGGATAATTATACCAACCTTACCGCTCTTTTAAGTAAGATGGCAACGCAATATGCAAAATGGAAAAAACTAAATAAAGATTTAAAATCTTATAAGCAACGTTGTTTAGAAAATGAATCTCGTAAACAATTATTGCAATATCAAGTCGAGGAGCTTGATGAGTTTTCTTTAAAACAAGGAGAGTTTGAGGAGCTTGAAGAAAATTATAACCGCTTAGCGAATGCAGACCAGCTTATTTCTCTTTCTCAGCACTCTTTAGACTTATTAACTGAGAATACGGAATGTAATATTGATTCTATGCTTTATTCTGTCATTAGTCATCTTGGTGAGCTTGCTGAGGTTGATGCGAATTATAGTCCTATCCAAGAAATGCTAAATGAAGCCCTTATTCAAATTCAAGAAGCAAGTGCCGATATTCAATCTATTGCGAATAATATTGAACAAGACCCTGAATTATTGTATGAATTAGAAACTCGTATCAGTAAGGCTATGAACCTTGCTCGTAAGCATAATATTACAGCGAAAGAACTATGGCAATATCATCGACAATTGCAACAAGAGTTACAAGATTTAGTCAATTTTGAAGACGGTGAAGAGCAATTAATTTACGAAGAAAAATTAGCCTATCAACAATGTTTAATTTTATCTGAAGAAATTTATCAAAAGCGTCTAGAAGCAAGTCAAAAATTATCAGAGCAAGTCACCAAACAGATTAAACAGCTTGCAATGGAGAATGGTGAATTTTCTATTGATGTTCAACATAATCCTGAGAAATTTTCTGTAAATGGAGCGGATAGTGTGATCTTTAATTTAAGAAGTAACTTAGGTCAAGAACCACAGCCATTGGCTAAAATCGCCTCAGGAGGAGAACTTTCTCGAATTTCATTAGTCATTCAAGTGCTTACTGCAAATAAACTTTCTACACCAACGATAATTTTTGATGAAGTTGATGTGGGCATTAGTGGTTCAACAGCGACTGCCGTCGGTAAACTATTACGTAAACTTGCTAAAAGATGCCAAGTATTATGTGTGACACATTTACCACAAGTGGCAAGTTATGGGCATCATCATTTTAATGTAGAAAAATTTGTTCAAGATGCGCAAACAGAAACTCGAATGAGTTATTTATCGACAGAAGAGCGTGTTACCGCATTAGCCAAATTGTTAGGAGGAAATAAAATTTCAAAAGTGGTGCTTGCAAATGCACAAGAAATGTTAGATTTGTCTCAAAAAGAGTAAAAATTATTACAATTAAAAAATGAATTCAGGTAAAATTGGACTATGAATTACACTTTAGTATAGCACTTATATTTCATAATATTTGTTGTAAAGCATAAAATAAAAGTAGATCAATATATGGATATCGTATTTATAAAAGAATTGACCGTTTCTGCTTCTGTAGGAGTATATGAGTGGGAAAAAAATATTAAACAACCTTTGGTGTTTAATATTGAAATGGTATGGGATTTCGAAAAAGCAGCACAGTCAGATAATGTGAAAGATTGTTTAAATTATGCGGAGGTTTCTCAAGAAGTAATGAATTTTGTTGAATCACAACATTTTGATTTGGTTGAAACTATCGCTCACCGATTAGCAGAATTGTTAGCCGTAAAATTTAATATTCCGTGGCTTAAAATTGAATTACACAAACCTCAAGCAGTGTCACAAGCGAGCAGTGTTGGCGTGATAATAGAAAGAGGTTCAAAAGTAAAATAGGAGGAAAGTTATGCAACATCAAGCTATCTCAGAACGTTTGATACAATTATCACAAAAAGAAAATAATGCTGTAATTTCAGCAGTGGTAACACATTTATCCCATCAGCATTTTAAAGGGCAGTTATCTGCTGTTCAAGTAACAGAATTATGTCAGCAATTCCAGTTATCAACGATTGAATTAGCCTTACAGTGTTTACCTATCGCAAGTTGCTACGGATTAACACCAATCTCAAATTTTAATGTTGGGGCGGTAGCAATTGGAATATCAGGAACATTCTATTTCGGAGCAAATCAAGAATACAGTAATGTTGCCATTGCTCAAACAGTACACGCAGAGCAGAGTGCAATTAGCCACGCTTGGCATAGCAATGAAAAATCTATTACCGATATTGTTGTTAATTATACGCCTTGTGGACATTGCCGTCAGTTTCTAAATGAACTTAATGTCGCTTCAAATTTAAAAATTCACTTACCTCATTCTCAAAATAATTTATTGCATAGTTATCTTCCAGATTCTTTTGGTCCTAAAGATCTTGAAATTTCGGAATTGCTTTTTGATCATCAAGATCATCAGTTTAGCTTAACAATAAATGAACCTGTTACTCAAGCAGCATTACAAGCCCTTAATCAATCTCATGCACCTTATAGCCAAGCCTATTGTGGAATTGCATTAGCCTTAGAAAATGGTGAAATTGTGACGGGACGTTATGTAGAAAATGCAGCCTTTAATCCAAGTTTTCCGCCTTTACAAAGTGCATTAAATTATCGTCGCTTAAATAGTTTAAGTGAGGTGAATATTCAAAAAATTATAATGGTTGAAAAAGCAGCGGGTTTAAGCCATAAGCAAGCAACAGAAAGTTTAGCGAAAGCTTATTTGGATATGGATATAGAATATATCTCTATTTAATAGATTAAGTAATATCAAGCGGTGACATTGAAGTAAAAATTTACAATTTTGAAACTCTTTCCCTTTAAAAGCAAGGGAAAGAGTGGATAAATATGAGTGAAAGAAAACTATGAATTCATCTCTTCATCTGATAAAACTAGAGAGACTAATTTACGATCCTTTTTGATTGTTTTTCTTTCATTAACGATGTGTAGCAATCCATTTTTATCAACAGTATAAAGTGGAATAAAAGCAGGGTTATTCGCTTTATACTCTTCATAATTGTAGTTATCTGTTAGATTAGTCACTTTAATTTTCGCATTTTTATTTAACATTGTGGTCAATCTGGCGTAAGTAATATCTTTTCCAAATAGATAGTTAAAGTTAAAACCATTCTGTTTTTGATTACGTTCAGTTACATTTGTTTCATCATTAAACTCTAAACGGAAAATATTTTTTTCGCCAAAATCGTGTAGGTAATGTGTGGCTGAAAGTAAGTTCATTTCTCGATCTGTACTCATTGTGAATAAGTGACCAATACCTATTAGGTCTAGGTGATTATCTGCGTGATTAGAGAGAGGACTACCATAATAAGTACGTATCCCCATCATTCGGGCTTTGGCTAATCCGTTATAATAAGTATCTGCCATAACCACTTCAATGCCTAAATCATTCAAAGATTTTGCAATCATTAGTGCCACAGGATTAGAACCAATAATTAGTACACCTGTATTGGCAACTTGTCGCACTTTGAGAAAGGTTGCAATAGGTTTTGCTCCTAATCCTTGAATAAATACGGTTCCAATAATAATGGTAAATACTAACGGAACAAGTAATTCTACACCTTTGATACCTTGATCTTGTAGGCGTATCGCAAAAAGCGATGAAATAGCCGCTGCTACAATACCACGAGGACCTATCCAACTGATCATTAGTTTTTCATTGAATGTTAATTTTGAACCTATTGCAGACACCCAAATAGCAAGAGGACGGGCAACAAACATTGCCACGAGTAATAGTACAAAGCCTGAGAATCCAACACTCAGTAGTGCATTTAAATCTACTCTTGCGGCTAAAATAATAAATAATACGGAGATTAATAAAACTGTGATGGACTCTTTAAACTCTAATATATTATCTTTAGGAAAGTTTTTCCAGTTTGCAAGAGCAACCCCTAATACAGTAACAGTTAACAATCCCGATTCGTGAGACAGTGCATTTGAAACAGAGAAAAGAAGTAAAACATAAGCAAGTACAAACACATTTCGTAGGTAGTCAGGAATAAGATGGTATTTAATTAATTTGGCTAAAATAAGCGCACCAACCATACCTAGCGCTGCAGCAATAAGGATAATTGTACCAAAGGTTAAAAAACCATTAGAAGCACCATCTGAAATAATATATTCATAAACCAAAACGACCGCAATAGCACCAATAGGATCAATTAAAATTCCCTCCCATTTTAAAATATTAGAAATAGAGTTATTAGGACAAACACTACGTAGCAAAGGAATAATAACAGTTGGACCTGTCACACAAACTAATGCGCCAAATAATAAAGCTATTCGCCAGTCTATATCAAATAAACCATAAGTTGCGAGGGATATAACCGCAATAGTAATGAGCATTCCAACAGAAACGAGGAGCTTAACTACTCTACCATGATGTTGAATTTCTTTAAATTCTAGTGTTAATGCGCCCTCAAATAGAATAATTGCAACACCAAGAGAGATAAAGGGGAAGAGCAGATCACCTAAAACTTCATCAGGATGAAAAACATTTAAAACAGGTCCAACTAAAATTCCAATTAATAATAAATACAGAATAGAGGGCTGTTTTAAATACCAAGCTAACCATTGTGCGGCAATGCCTAATCCAACAATGATGGATAAAATTAATGCTGAATCCATAATAGAATTACTCCGAAAATTGGTAAATTTTAAATAAGATCGTACCGCTTATTTTTTTATTAAGGTTAAAAACTCTTTACGGGTTTCTCTATCTTGTAAAAATACTCCTCCAAATGCAGAGGTGATGGTTTTGCTGTGGGTATCTTTTATACCACGACATTTTACACAAAAATGGGTTGCTTTGACAAAAACAGCAACATCATCTGTATCCAAAATAGTTTGAAAGGCGGTAAGCACTTGTTCAGTAAAACGTTCTTGAACTTGAGGGCGTTGAGCAAAAAATTGTACAACACGATTAATTTTAGATAAGCCAATAATCCAATTTTTAGGGTAATAAGCGACAGAGACACTTCCATCAATAGTGACAAAATGATGTTCGCAAGTGCTAGTACAAGTGATTTCATCGACGAGTACCATTTCACTCACTTTCATTTGGTTCTTTATTTTTGTGATTTTAGGAAAAGTATCGTAGTCTAAGCCACTAAAAATCTCATCAACATACATTTTTGCCAAACGATGTGGTGTTTCTTCAAGGCTATCATCTCGTAAATCCATCCCCAATAATTCCATAATAGCTTGAAAATGCTGCTGAATTTCCGTTTTACGGCTTTCTTTATCTTTGATTGGCGTAATCATTGGTGTTTCAATACCTTTTTCCAATAACGCATTACGCACATTGTCAGCTTCAAATGTTGTTGTGTTCATAGTCTCTCTCTAATAGTTGAGGGATGGATTTTATCAAATTACTTTGAAAATTCAATGTTAAAAATTAAATTGAAGGTTTCGCTACAACATAAATTTTTTGACACTGGCGAATGAGATTATAATCTATTTTTGCACTTGCGATGACTGTTTCCTTTAAAATATCTGCCGCTGCTTGAGCGATGGTTTGCACAAAATATTCCATATCTCGCACAATAGTATGCCCAATATAGCTATCTATATGTTTATCAAGGCTAAACAGTTCTAAAAAATGGTTGCTATTTTTATAACGCAGAGTAATAAAACTCCCTTGTTTTGGGTTTTTAGAGGCAGGACAAAGTTCGGGTAAATAGAGAATATGTTCGACTTCAGTATCCATTTTTGGATTAGGGTTATCGATTACGTTCATCGGTGAAATTTTGTGTTTCTGTTCTGCTACATTTTGGTGTAGATCTAAAATTTCATTTGTCATTTTGTTTTCCTTTTTTAAACAATAATAAATTAGGCTTGTTGTAAGCGTTTAAATTGCCAAAATTTAGCAATAAATAGCATTGCAATACCATATTTTACAATGATATCCGCATAAATAATTTGCCAGATTTCTGTTAAAGGTAACACACCGTAAAAAGCTAAAAAAGTAAATAAAATACTATCTAGTGGCACACTTAACGCATTAGAACTCAATACACGAATAACAAATCGTCGATGTTTAAAACGATGAAAAACAGCAGTATCAGCGAGTTCACTAACACTTATTGATAAAAAAGAAGCAAAGATAAAACGGCTTGGTACATTTAGCCAATAAGAGACAATAATATTGACGATAACTGCTATACAAATTGCCCAATAAACAAGGTTTAAGCCACCATAAAAATGAATTTTATCTCGCAGGGTAAAAATGGCAGCAAAGAAAAGGGTTCCAATAGAAAGCATTCCATAAAAAGGCAATGTAATAAAAGTATCTAGCGTTAAATTAGCGAGCAAAATGCTCATCACATATAAAAACACCAAGAAAAAGGGGAAAGAAAACCCAATTCCTCGAAAGGATGGTAACGTCATTGTTTCTCCAAAGCAATAAAACAGATTGATGGATTGTATATTTTTATTAATATACACACAGGTTAGCAGAAACGTCCACGCCTGAAAGGGACGACAGTCTAACAAAAATTTACGGTAATCGGTAAATTTATTGCAACTAAATGTTGATCTTTTATCTATCTCTGCGAAAATGTTCCTTTTACTTAATTAAAATTTAATGGACTATTATCAATTTAACCAACAATTTATCAGCGATACGCAACAATCTGCGATTAAAACTTTATTAGATACCGTCTCTTTTTTCGAAAGTGAGTGGTTACTTGGTTCTTCTAAAGGACGAGGTATCACGTGGTTTTTAAAAACAGAGCAGTTAATGGGTGTCAATAGTGTAAAACGTCATTATTATCGTGGTGGATTATTTGGGAAATTGATTAAGGATAGCTATTTTTTTACTAGTTTTGAGCAAACAAGAGCTGTACAAGAGTTTAATTTGCTACAAAAAATGTCTCAGGAGGGATTACCTATCCCTCGTCCTATTGCAGTAAAAATTACTAAAAAATGTTGTTTTTATTCAGCCGATATTTTAATTGAAAAAATCGAAAACGCTCAAGATCTTAGTCAATTTTTACAACAAAATAGGTTATCTTCACAGCAATACATTGAGATTGGAAAACTGATTAAACAACTTCACCAACACCAAATTCACCATAGTGATTTGAATATCCATAATATTTTATTTGATGAAAACAATAATCAGTTTTGGCTCATTGATTTTGATAAATGCGGTATTCAGCAAGGGGATGATTGGAAGAGTAGTAACCTTGAAAGATTACTACGATCTTTTAATAAAGAAGTACAACGCTTGAATATTCGTTTTGATAAACAAGATTGGCAGAGTTTGTTGGTTGGGTATAAGAGTTAAAGCGTCCCTCCAACACCTTTAAATTTTTCCACAAAAGTGGCTATTTTCTGGAAAATAGCCTGTTTTTTTGTTAAATACTTAGGATTTAAAGGGCTCATTTTGGGTAGAATATCATTTAATTCAGTCCCATTTTCACTGGCATACTCACGTTTTAATGACGTTTTAATATAACGTTTTGTGGCTTCTTCATTTAGATTTTCAGCGTCAATTAGCTCGTTAGCTTCTCGTTGTTGTTCTTGTTGTGCAAATCGGAAGAATACTTCAATAATCATTGTTTTATCTATTATTTCATCTAAATTAGTGTGATTGATAAAATCAACGATTAAACTTTCTTTTGCACGATGCCCAAGACTTGAACGAATTATACGACGAATTTCTGATATTAAAGCAGGTTTATTTTGAGTTATTTTATGCTGTTCAAAAATCAGTTCTAAAATATAGTCTAAATTTATTTCTTGTGACTTCAATAAATCAACTTCAAAGGTAACATCATCCCAATCAATAGTAAGTTGCTCTTGTTTAGAATTTGATTTTTCTTGACGCAACCATTCTCTAATATCGTTATAAGTTGAACGATAATCTTGGATTTCACGCTCTGTTGGAATAAGTGTATTCTGCATTTCTATTAGCTTTTTATGAGATACGCCATATTTACCTTGGCATTCTTCTACTAAATTTACATTGCTAGAATCAAGAGTTTGTGCTTTTTGTAATGCACTAAATTCATCATAATTTTGCAAAATATTTTCTACACGTAAGTATTCACTAAATAGTTTTACAAATTCTTTTTTGTCTGCTTCTGTTTTAATTTTTTCAGGAGCGGGAAAATGTTGTTTTAATTCTTCAATAATGGCTAAATAACCACGCTGGAATTTTCCTGTAAGATTATCTTCATAGCCTTGCATATACTCTTTATAGCTTTTTTCAAGAACAACATTTTTGGTGTTCTTATCACCAAATAGAGTAATGGCATCAATGGTAGCTTTCTCTAAATTACGGAAAGTAACAATATTTCCAAAAGATTTAGTTGCATTATAAATACGATTGGTTCGTGAATAAGCTTGTATAAGTCCGTGAAAACGTAAATTTTTATCTACAAATAATGTATTTAAAGTGACCGCATCAAACCCCGTTAAAAACATCCCGACCACAATGAGTAAATCAATTTCTTGATTTTTTACTCGTAAGGAGAGATCTCGATAATAATTTTGAAAAGATTTGCTCTCTACACTGAAATTAGTTTGAAATTTACGATTATAATCATCAATCGCCATTGTTAAAAATTCTTTACTACTTGTATTCATTGCCGTGACGTCAAAACTTTCATCTGCAATATTGCCCTTTGCATCTTGCTCTTCATTAGGTGTGAATGAAAAAATAGTCGCTACTTTTAGTGGCTTATGGGCAGTTTTTTGTAATCTTTTAAATGCGTCATAATACAGTTTTGCAGCCTCAACAGAACTTACTGCAAACATTGCATTAAACCCTTTTGATTGTGTGGTAAAGCGGTGGGTTTTTTGATGAAAATTACTTAATATATAATTTGTGATTTCATTGATCCGTTGAGGATGGAGGAGTGCTTGTTTATTTTCATAAGTTGTTAATTTTTGCTCATCTATTTCATTTTCAAGCAACTGGAACTGTGGGCGAACATTGTTATAATCTACTTTAAATTTTAAGACTTTTTCATCGCGAATAGCGTCAGTAATAGTATAAGAATGTAATTCGCATCCAAATACACTTGCAGTCGTTTCACTGCCAAGCGCATTCTGTGGGAAGATTGGAGTTCCAGTAAAACCAAATTGATAATATTTTCTAAATTTTTTCTTAATGTTTTTTTGTGCTTCACCAAATTGGCTACGGTGACATTCATCAAAAATAAAGACAACCTGCCTTTTATAAATATCTAAATTATCTTCACTTTTTATTAAATTATTGAGTTTTTGAATAGTGGTAACGATAATTTTATTATCATCTTTTTTTATATTTCGTTTTAGCCCTGCCGTGCTTTCACTACCATTGACACTATCTGGTGAGAAATTTTGATACTCTCTCATTGTTTGATAGTCTAAATCTTTTCTATCAACCACAAAAAATACTTTATCAATAAATGTTAAATCTGTTGCTAATCGAGCTGCTTTAAAACTTGTTAATGTTTTGCCCGATCCTGTAGTGTGCCAAATGTAACCGCCACTTTCCGTATTACTCCAATTTTTGGCATTGTAAGAGCTTTCAATCTTCCATAAAATGCGTTCTGTTGCAGCAATTTGATAAGGTCGCATAATTAAAAGGGTGTTATTAGTATCGAAAACACTGTATTTTAACAATACCTTTAAAAGCGTATTTTTTTGAAAGAATGTCGCTGTAAAATCTTTTAAATCCTTAATAAGTTCGTTGTTTGATTTTGCCCAGTTCATTGTAAAATCGAAACTATTTTTATCTCGTTTTGTGGTATTGGCAAAATAGCGGGTATCTGTTCCGTTTGAAATGACAAAGATCTGCAAAAATTTAAAGAGAGAATGTTCACTATTAAAACTTTCCTTGGTGTAGCGATGAATTTGATTAAAAGCCTCTTTAATTGCCATCCCACGTTTTTTCAGTTCAATTTGAATAAGTGGTAAGCCATTGATTAAAATAGTGACATCATAGCGATTAGTATGCTCACCTCTTTGTTCAAATTGATTGATAACTTGTAAGGTATTGCGTGTTATATTTTTCTTATCTAACAAATAAATATTTTGGATATGTCCATCATCAAAAACAAAATCATAAATATGGTTATGATGAATTTTGCAAGTTTTATCAATAATCGTATCGCTTGGTTTGTCTAAATATTCACTTAAAAAGCGTTGCCATTCATCATCACTAAAATTCATCTTATTTAAGTTTTGTAATTGTTTACGAAGATTAGCGAGTAGTTTATCGTTTGAATTTAAATCTTGGCGGTATTCGTATCCTTGATTAACAAGATCAGAAATCAATTCTTTTTCTAAATCACTTTCAGTTTGGTAGCTTCCAGATTGTTCAATAGGGCTATATTTATCTAAAATGATAAAGTTTTTTGATTCTGTGATGGGTTTTGTTGTAGTCATATTTTTACCTTTATACTCTTTTAATCATCATCTAATTTAGATTGATACATTTTATTTAATTTTTCTACTAATCCTTTTAAAACTTTTTTATCATTTTCTGATAATTCAACGGTTTCTTCACTAGAATGTTTAGAATGACTAGAAAAATTAATAATTCTTGCTTCATAAGGGTTTGGTAAACCATCATTATTCTGAGGTAACAGTTCTCCCCAAGTTTGATAACCTAAAAACGTGGATGTCTTTTCTAAAATATTCCTTAAGAAATTAAAATGATATTTTTTTAATTGATTATTTTCAATCGCTTTTTCAATTTCTTTTTTTAAATAAAGGTGATAAGAAAAAGGTGAGTCATTCTGTTGTTGTATCAGTTCGTATGTACCGTCTTCTCGTTTGTTTAATTGATATTTATATAATTCTTTCTTTTTATATTTGTTAGGCTTATCATCGCGATTGAGTTCATTGTGTAATATATTATAAAACAAAGGATTGTGTGTTGTAATAATAAATTTGATTTCTGATTTACTTGATTTAATGAGTTGTGCTAAATCTACAGCTAATTGAATTAGATGGTTTTCATCTAAAGAGCTAACGGGGTCATCAATAAAAATATATTCTAATTCATCGAACTGATTTGTTGAACGGTCTTCTGGTTCAGCCGTATTGAGTTCTGATATAACTAATTGAATCAGAGTATAAAAAATACTCCAGATGAAATTACTTTCTTCTCCTTTCGATATTTTAATATTTTCTTCTAATGAATCATCGCCACGAGTAAAGGAGAACGTAATTTTTGAAAAATTTTCATCAAAACGAGGTGTTAATTTATCGTTAGTATAATATTGAAAATTATCAATGACATTTTGATCTTGCCCTTGCTCTTTCAACACCCATTCAGTAAAAGTATTTAATTGGATATTTAGTATAGGTTCGGCATCATTATTTAAATCATTATTCCAATAAAATAAATCTTCAGTAAAGGCATTGTAGTAAAGAATTTTTGTACGAGCTAACTGAATTTGCTCCACATTTTCATCAGTATTATGTTTGGGAAAAATAAGTTGTTTAAATTCACGAGAAAGCCGTGTTTTTCCAGAACCATTAAAAGCATAGATTAGCTGTACTTTTTTCTCTTTGTTTTTTAAGTGTTGGGCAATATCTTGTAATGTACCTTGTAATTCTAATTCATCCATATTTATCCTTTGCTCTAAAATTTATTTTTTATTTCTAATTGAATCAAATAGTAATAGGCGGTTACATCCTAATCAGAATTTGCAAAAAACTATAATAATCTTACCGCTTACTTATCAAAGTTTAATAACAAATCCCTATAATATTCATACTGTTTTTGTCTAAGATCAATTTCTTTTGGCAACCCTTCGGTAATTGAGTTGGTTAAGCGGTCAAATTTATCTAAAATTTTGACAATCCGTTCTTGCTCATCAAGTTTGGGAAGGGGGATTTGTGATTTTTTTAAAGTTTTCATAGAAATACTTTTTACTGTACCCCCTTCTGCTTTTTTTAAAAATTCACTTCTAATATGTGAACTAGTAAACAAGAACCTTAAAAAATCTGAAAGTATTAAATCTGCTTTAGGTTTAATTGCATAAACCCCTTCTTTAATATTCCAATTTGTTGGTGCCTCTTTTATCACGGCAGTTTCTCCAATCGTTCCTGTTCCAGAAAAAAGGATATCTCCAATTTCTAAATTCGAACGATTATTGCAAAGTTTTAATGCTTCATCATTTATTCTATCTGTTTTTTCAGTTGGCGATATAGAGCCATTACGAATTTCTTTAATAGTGATATAAAAGTTTATCGCATCTTCCGTGTTTAATTGAAAAAAACGGCGTGGATTTAATCCAGTATTAAGAGAGTAAATAACATCTCCCAATCGAACCCATTCACATTGATTTCCCCCCCCCTATCAATTCTCCAAGGTTCAATAGCCTATCTCTATAGTAGTTATACTGTTGATCGCGCAACGCAAGCTCTTTCGCAAGCTCATAGCATATATTTGTCATTCTGTCAAGTGTTTTTGCTATTTCTTGTTGCACATCAAGTGGCGGGATTGGGATTTTTAAATTTGAAAAATTGCTAATCCATTGGCGTTTATGATCCGTATTTTTACCAATATTTGGTAAAGTATTTATCCAATGATAAATATATCTTAATAAATACTGCTCTTCATCAACTGACGAGATTATTTTCATTGCAGAAGATTTTACTTTAAAATCAAAATCTACCCATTTATTTGCCGTTGTGAAATCATCAAAAATAATAACAGGATTTTCTGTGGCCTGATAAAGTCCATCTGTTTCATCGGTATAGCCTAAAATAAATGTTTTTCCAGCGGTTAAAACTGGCGTTTTAAAACTATCATTATAATTTGTTGTTTTTACTAGATAGGGGGTGGGTTGTTGGTAGTTAGTTATCTCACCAAGTCTTTTCCACTCAACTTCTCGCCCTTGTAATAATTTTTCTATATAGTTATGTAACATTTTATTTTCTCATTTAATATTTGATAAATAGATCAAATAAAGCGTAGTTGATATAAAAATTTTCTCGCCCAATTTTTTCTTTTTTCAATAATCCAATTCGGCATAATTCATCAAGGTAACGCTTTGCTGTTTTATCACTGACACCAAGATGATTTTGAATAAAGGCTATTTTTGAATAAGGGTGCATAAATAATTGATTGAGCAAATCTTGGCTATAAATTTTCGGTAATTCACTGCGGAATTGATTTTTGAAATTTTGCATTAAAATTTTAATTTGTTTGACTAATTCAATGGTTGATTGAGCTGTTTCAATAATTGCATTAAGGATATATTGCACCCAATCTTCCCAGTTTTGAGAATCTCTAACTGCTTGTAAAAGAGTATAATAGTCTGATTTATTTTCAATAAGGTAGCGACTTAAATATAATATTGGAATATCTAATAAATTTTCCTTTACAAGATAAAGAATATTTAAAATTCGTCCAGTTCTGCCATTACCATCATAAAAAGGGTGAATACTTTCAAATTGATGATGAATAATCGCCATTTTAGTTAAAGGATCAAGTTCAAAGCGATCTTCTGTATTGATAAATTCAATCAAATTTTCCATCAATAAAATAATGTCATTTTTATGTTGTGGTGGAGTATAAACAACTTGTCCTGTGTAGGCATTTTTTAATGCTGTTCCTGATATGGCACGTAGACCTGCATTATTATGCTCTAATTGTTCTTGAACCATCAAAAGTGTGTTGAGACGAATAATTTGTTCTTGTTTAATGAGATTAAATCCACTATTTAACGCATAACTGTAGCGTTGTACTTCTTTAACCGCAGGATTGAATGTGGAAAATTCTGATAAATCTGCTTGGTAAAGTTCATCTTGCGTTGTAATAATATTTTCAATTTCACTACTGTGTTTAGCTTCTTGTAGAGAGAGTGTATTAATTAAAATAGTTTGATTAGGAATAGACTGTACAACACCTTTTAACTCTGCAAGAGAACGGTGTGCTATCGCAAGTTTTTTTAGTATTGCTTTTGTTTCAATTTTCTCAAAAATCTCATCAAAGGGTAATGGTTTTACTGGACAATCAGGGGTTAAATTCATATCTTTTCCTAAAATTATCTCTTTCTTCCTATATTCTTACAATAACGGAAGAAAATCAATGTTTTCTTCCGTTATTGTGTCTATATATAGAAGAAAATATCATTTTTCTGCCTCTATTTCCGCGACAATCTTATCAATTTCATTACGCAAAGCGGTAATGTTTTTCACTGTTTTTGCAATTTCTTCATTTAGCTCATCAATATTGATTACTTCTTTGGTATCTTTTGCTTCAATATAAGAGTTAACAGATAAATTGTAATCATTTTCCGCAATTTGATTATTTTCAACAGATTTTGTTAGATGCTCAATATCTTTTTTCTCACTAAATAATGTTAAAATTTGTTCAATATGTTCATTGGTTAAGACATTATTATTTGTTTCTTTTTTAAAAATTTCAGTGGCATTGATAAATTGGGTTTTAGTGTTCGTTTTATGTTTAGAAAGTACTAAAATATTTACCGCTATACTTGTGCCATAAAATAAATTAGGTGCAAGTGCGATCACGGTTTCAACAAAGTTATTATCCACTAAATATTGGCGAATTTTTTTCTCTGCACCACTACGATAAAAAATACCTGGGAAAGTCACAATAGCAGCTCTTCCTTTGGCAGATAAATAATTTAAGCAGTGCATAACAAAAGCAAAATCCGCTTTTGATTTTGGTGCAAGCACACCAGCAGGGGAAAAGCGATCATCATTGATTAACGTTGGATCGTCATTACCAATCCAATTGACAGAATAAGGAGGGTTAGAGACAATCGCATCAAAGGGTTTATCATCTTTAAATTGAGGTTTTAAAAGCGTATCGCCCAGTACAATATCAAACTTATCATAGTTAATATTGTGTAAAAACATATTCATTCGTGCCAAGTTATAGGTTGTATGGTTAATTTCTTGACCAAAAAATCCCTCTTCAATAATATGATTATCAAATTGTTTTTTTGCTTGTAATAAAAGTGAACCACTACCGCAAGCAGGATCATAAATTTTATTCACATTTTTCTGACCTAATAGTGCAATTTTAGCAATCAATTTTGATACACTTTGTGGAGTAAAAAATTCGCCTCCTGATTTTCCAGCATTAGCGGCATAATTTGAGATTAAAAATTCATAGGCATCACCAAAGAGATCGATTTGATTATCTTGAAAATCCCCAAAATCAAGATCAGCCACTCCTTTTAATACTGAAACTAATCGTTTGTTTTTATCCTCAACAGTATTGCCAAGGCGGTTAGATGTTGTATCAAAATCTGCAAATAATCCTTTGATATCGCGTTCTGAGTCAAATCCAGTCGCACTACTTTCAATACTTGAAAAAATTTGAGCAAGATGCGTATTTAAATTATCGTTCTTGTGTGCATTTTCTACAATATTTTCAAATAGTTGGCTAGGATAAATAAAATAACCTTTGGTTTTAATGGCATCAATTTTTATTTCATTAGTGATAATATCATCAGATAAATTTGCATAATGAATACTTTCATCACCGGCTTCAATAAAATAGGTAAAATTTTCACTGATAAATCGATAAAATAATGCACCTAAGACATATTGTTTGAAATCCCATCCATCAACTGCACCACGCACTTCATTTGCAATTTGCCAAATTCTACGCTGTAATGTCGCTCTTTGTTGAATGCCTACTGTCATAAAAACTCCTCAAATAAATATGGGTGAGATTATACTGTAATTATAAGAAAAAACGAGAGCTATCTACGAAACTATATAGATAGAAAATCTAGGTAAGGAGGAGGTGTTAAATTTTAACCATCTGATGATTTTTAAATTTAGTATATAAGGTTTTTAATGTTATTTGGTTTGGTAATACTAACTCAGGCTCTAACTCATAAAGTGGCACAATCACAAATTCACGATTGTGCATATCGTAATGGGGAATGATTAAGCGGTTACTTGTGATCACTTTTTTACCAAAAAGCAAAATATCTAAATCAAGGGTACGCTCACCCCAGCGACGTAAACGGACTCGTCCTTGTTGATTTTCGATATTTTGTAAATAATCCAATAATTCCAATGGTTGCAACTCTGTATCAAAACTTGCAACCGCATTGATATAATCAGGTTGATCTTGTGGTCCAAGGGGTTTACTTGTGTAGAAAGAACTTACCTGAAAATTTGCAAATTTTTGTAAAGATCGTACCGCTTGTTTAAGTTGAACAAGCGGATTATTGAGGTTTGAACCCAAAGAGATGTACACTTTTTCCATTATTCTATGCTTGTTTTAGGTTTACTATTTTTGTAATAACGTTTACGGCGAGGTTTACGTTTTTTCTTCTCATCATCATTATGATGAGGGTGAACATTTTTGATTTGTTCTGAACGCTGTACTTCATTACTTAGTTGAAATTCGTGCCACCACGCACTCAGCTCAACTAAATCCCCTTTTTCAATTTCAGCTCGCATTACTAACAAATCAAATCCTGCTCTAAACTTAATATGTGCAAGGGTTTGATAAGGACGTTTACCCACACGTTTAGTCATTTTAAATTGTAGATGCCAAATATCTCGAATGACTGCTGTATGACGACGATGTAAGCCAATGGTTTTACAGGTTTCTGCTAAAATCTCATTGGCGGCGAGCATCATTGCATCGTGAGTATTCAGTCCTCCCTCATTTTTGAGTTCGTCCATTTTTTCACGCATCGGATACCAAAGTAGAGCAGCATATAAAAATGCAGGATTGATACGTAAATTATCACGAATTCGCTCATCAGTTGATGTAAGTGCTTTGGTTATCATTCGTTCTGCATTCGAGTCACTATCTTTAGTGAAAGAACTAGAAATAGTAGGGAATAATACTTCAAATAAATGATATTGCTGTAGTAATTCATAGGTTTTTACGCCATAACCTGCTTGCAATAGTTTTAATGATTCATCAAATAGACGTGCAGCTGGAATATTTTGTAATAAATGAGCTAATTGACGGACAGGCTGCTCTGTGGGTTTATCTAAAAACATATCCAGTTTTGCCATAAAGCGAATGGCTCTAAGCATTCGAACAGGATCTTCTTGATAGCGAGTGGTTGGATCGCCAATTAAACGTAATTTACCCTCTTTGAGATCTTGAATGCCGTTAAAAAAATCAAAAATTAAGTTATGCTTAACATCAAAATAAAGAGCATTAACGCTAAAGTCTCGACGTTTTGCATCTTCTTCTAATGAACCATAAACGTTATCTCGCAATAACATTCCTTGATCATTTGTTTTAGAAATTTGATTATTTAAGTTTTGATCATGTCCCGCTCTAAAGGTTGCGACTTCATAAACTTCTCGTCCATAAACAATATGTGCAAGTCGAAAACGGCGACCAATTAAACGGCATTGTCGTCCAAAAATACGTTTAATTTCTTCAGGGCGGGCGTTGGTTGCAATATCAAAGTCTTTTGGGGTTTTTCCCAATAAAATATCGCGAATACATCCGCCAACTAAATAAACTTCAAAATTATTTTGAGAGAGTTTATTTACGATAGAAAGTGCATTTTTTGAAATGTTGTGTCTAGAAATGCCATAATTTTGGGCATTAACCGTAATATTTTTATGTAAAATATGTGAAGGCATATCACTTTTCTGATGTGTTTCTTTTTTATTTGGTTTTTGTGTATTTGATGTTTTTAGCGCACAAGAATCCATCTCTTTTATTTTTTTATTTGAAATAAAAGAGTTGTTGTGAGATTTGTTTTTCTTAAAAAGAAAAGATTTAATATAATTAAAAATAATTCACCTCGTTACTACTAGTCTAGCGTCCCATATGTTTTTCACGAATTTCTGCTAATGTTTTACAATCAATACATAACTCAGCCGTTGGACGAGCTTCTAAGCGGCGTAAACCGATTTCTACACCACAGGCTTCACAAAAACCATAATCATCTTCTTTAAGTCTTTGTAATGTAAGTTCAATCTTTTTTAATAAACGGCGTTCACGATCACGATTTCGTAACTCAAGGTTAAACTCTTCTTCTTGAGTGGCACGATCTGATGGATCGGCAAAATGAGTCACTTCATCTTGCATTTGTGTTTTGGTTCGTTGGGCTTCATCCATAATTTGAGTATGCCAAGCGGTTAAAATTTTATGAAAATGTGCAATTTGTGCTTCACTCATATATTCTTCATTTTTTTTAGGTTTATATGGTGAAACGCCAGCAATTGTGAGTAAACTTAATGAAGATGCTGATGGCTTTTTTGCCATAATTTAACTCCTTTTTAATAATTAGTTATATATAACAATGGGTTATATTCTTTTATGTCATTTCTTTTGAAATTTATAATATTAAGGTTATTTTTAAGGTCGCTACAAATACCAAAAAAACACGTATTTAGCAAATGTTTTTTTTAATTAGTAGGAAAAATTTGGAAAACAAAAAAGATCTATTTATGTTACAATTAGCCTTCAAATGTAAATTTAATCATTGACAATGATGAGAATAATTTGCCAAATGCTTTATAGCTTTATAGCTTTATAGCTTTATAGCTTTATAGCTTTATAGCTTTATAGCTTTATAGCTTTATAGCTTTATAGCTTTATAGCTTTATAGCTTTATAGCTTTATAGCTTTATAGCTTTATAGCTTGTAAATAATATAATCCGAAGGATAAATATGATTAAAAATAAAAAACTTATATTATTAATATTAGTCAGCATTATGGCTTTTCCCTTATCTGTGGTGGCAAATACCGATCAAGTATTACCAAACTTAAGTTTAACAAAACAGCAAATACATACAGAAAATAGATTAGCTAAATTTCAGCGATTAATGAAAAATCCTCAACTTTTATCTGATGTGGGGGCTTATATTCGCAAAAAAATGAAGAATAATAGATTACAATCTTTAAATCAATTAAAGAAAGTATATATTCTTGCTAATTTAGAGCCACTTTGGACAGATCAAAAAACAGAACAGATGTTTTTGAGAGATTATATAGTATTTGCTGCAAGTGGTGTTTCGAAAAGTGCTTTAGTAACATTAAAACAAATTATAGAAAGTCCAAAAGGAAGTATGCAACGGGATATTTTATTAACAGATGCACTTCTGGACTATGTGTATTACAGCAAAAATGTAAACAATAATATCAATTCATGGCTATATCAATCGAGTACTTATCAAAGACGAGATCTTAGTGATCAAGTATTATTACAATGGGTTGATTTGGCTAAAAGTAACTATGGAGAGTTATTTATTTCTAAATATATTCCAAGTGATAATAGACTATATATGGAGATTATTAATAAAATAGCGATGGAAGTGGAAGGTGAACAGTCGATAGATAATATGACTATTGCTAAGTTAGCATTAAATGCACAGCGTTTACGGCTTATTCCAAATTTTGATAATGGCTTGTATGTGAATATTCCTGCATATCAACTGGACTACTATAAAAATGGCGCATTGGCATTACATTCTGTTGTGGTCGTTGGTCGTAAAAAACGCCAAACACCTATCTTATTTAGTCAATTAAGTGATGTGGTAGTTAATCCTCCTTGGACTATTCCTCCAACAATTTTAGAAGAAGATGTGATACCTAAATTTGCTAAAGATCCAAATTATGGCAGTAAAAAAGGGTTTGAAATTATCAGTTATTCAGGAAAAACAGTAGAGCCAAGCGCTATCGACTGGGAAAACTACAAGGGTGAAAATGCGAAGAAATTTCCTTATATGGTTCGTCAAAAACCAGGAAAACGAGCAGCTTTAGGTCGTTATAAATTTAATATGCCAAGTGCTGATGCGATATTTTTACACGATACTCCTCATAAAAATGTTTTTTCAAGAAAAAAACGAGCATTAAGTTCAGGCTGTGTTCGAGTACAGAAAGCCGCACAATTAAGTGAAATTTTATTATCTGAAGCTGGTTGGGATATTTCTAAGCAGAAAGCGGTATATCGAAGTGAGAAAACCACTTTTGTTAAAATCAGATCGGAAAATCCTGTCTATCTTTATTACGTTACCAATTGGGTTGAAAATGGTGTCGTACGAAGTGTACCAGATGTTTATAGACTAGATCCTAAACTTAGATCAAATAGTATTGATTTGCATTCTATAAATACTTTGTTAGAATAGTTGCCAACCGTTTAAAAGTTCCAAAATTTTTTGGAACTTTATCTATTTTTAAGATACTAACATAGAGTTTTTTGTAATTTTTATTAATGAAAAGGAGGAATTGTGGAACAAGTTGATAATAATCGTCGTCGCTGGCTTTCGTTAGGAGGGATTGTCTTAGGTGCTACTTTAGTTCCCTCAACAGTGCAGGCTCATTTATCAGGATCAAAACCACATTCTCTGCGTTTTCATAATATTAATACGAATGAATATCTTGTTTCAAAATTTCATAATGGTAAGCATTTTGTCAAGAAAGAGCTACAGAAACTGAATTATATTCTTCGTGATCGTAGAACAGATCAAGTCACCAATATGGATCCCAAGTTATTTTTGAAAATCGATCAAATTCAAAAAAAATTAGCCTTGCAAAATGCAGAAGTTAAAATTATCTGTGGGTATCGTACTGCTAGAACAAATGCAAAAATGCGTCGTCGTAGTCGAGGTGTGGCTAAAAAGAGCTATCACATTAAAGGACAAGCCATTGATTTAAGAGTAACAGGTGTACCGCTGTCTCGTTTGTACCAAGCAGCTTTAAGTTTGCATAATGGCGGAGTGGGTTATTATCCTCGTAGTAATTTTGTTCATATAGATACTGGTCCTGTACGTACTTGGCGTGGTAGATAAGCGGTGACATTTTATGTTTAATTTGCAAATTATTCCTGTTGGAGCCTTTCAACAAAATTGTTCTGTCATTTGGGATAACCAGAAGAATGCGGCTATTGTTGATCCGGGTGATGATGGCGAGCGTTTAATTCAGTATATTGAGCAAAACCAATTAAATTTAACCAAAATTTTAATTACTCACGCCCATCTTGATCATATTATGGCAGCAGATCAACTTCGTCGGTATTTTGGTGTGGAAATTTATGGTTCACAACAAGCAGATCAACCTCTTTTTGAACAATTAGGGCAAATTACGGAAGAGTATGGCTTTCCAAGAGTTGAGGGCTTTTTACCGGATCATTGGCTAAATGAAGGTGATATCGTTGAATTTGGAGAATTGAAATTTGATATTCGCCATTTACCTGGACACGCACCTGGGCATATTGGTTTTTTTGATTTTCAAAATAAAATTACTTTTAGTGGTGATGTGTTATTTAAAAATAGTATTGGTCGAACAGATTTATATATGGGAAACCTTGAGCAATTACTTCATTCCATTAGAACAAAAATGTTTGATTTAGATGATGATTTTATTGTTATTGCAGGTCATGGTGCTCATACGACTATCGGTAAAGAAAAACAAACTAACCCTTTTCTAAAAAAATAAGGTACAATTCACCTTTCAACTCTCACGAATATAGTAGAAATAGAATGCATAATACAGAAAATTTAATTGAGGTCAAAAACCTGACTTTTAGCAGGGGCGACCGTCTGATTTATGATAATCTCAATCTTTGTGTAAAAGCAGGAAAAATAACGGCTATTATGGGACCATCAGGCATTGGTAAAACAACATTACTTCGTCTGATTGGTGGACAGCTTCAACCTGAATCAGGTGCAATTTTATTTGATGGTGAAGATGTTTGTAAAGCGAATAATAAAACGCTTTATGAAATGCGTCAGCGAATGGGGATGTTATTTCAATCAGGGGCATTGTTTACTGATCTTTCTACTTTTGATAACGTAGCTTACCCTATCAGAGAGCATACTCAACTTTCTGAAGAATTAATAAGAAAAATGGTATTAATGAAACTTGAGGCTGTTGGATTAAGAGGTGCAGCATATTTAATGCCATCTGAATTATCTGGCGGAATGGCTCGTCGAGCAGCGTTAGCACGAGCAATTGCACTCGATCCTGAATTAATAATGTATGATGAACCTTTTGCAGGACAAGACCCTATCAGTATGGGCGTGATTGTAGAATTAATTAAAAAGCTTAATGAAGCATTGAAATTAACTTCCATTGTCGTTTCACACGATGTAAATGAAGTGTTAAGTATTGCGGATTATGCTTATATTGTGGCAGATAAAAAAGTCATTGCGGAAGGCTCTCCAAAAGCGTTAATAGAAAGTGAAGATCCTAGAGTAATACAATTTCTTGCAGGTAATGCAGATGGACCAGTACATTTTCATTATCCAACGAATAAAACTTATACAGAGGAGCTATTTCAGTGATTAATTTTATTTCATTATTGGGTTCTTCCGTTGTACGATTTTTTCGTGAATTTGGGCGTGCTAATTTTATGCTCTGGGGAGCATTAGTTGGAAAGCCACAGTTTAGAAAAAATACGCCTTTAGTTATTAAACAGTTATATGTTTTAGGGGTACAATCTTTGCTCATTATAATGCTTTCTGGTTTATTTATTGGAATGGTATTAGGCTTGCAGGGGTATGTCGTTTTAGTCGATTTTTCTGCAGAAACCAGTTTAGGACAATTAGTTTCCTTATCATTATTAAGAGAGTTAGGACCTGTAGTTACGGCATTACTTTTTGCTGGTCGAGCAGGATCAGCATTAACGGCAGAAATAGGTTTAATGAAAGCAACAGAGCAACTTTCTAGTTTGGAAATGATGGCGATTGATCCACTAAGACGAGTGATAGCCCCTCGTTTTTGGGCGGGGATAATTTCAATGCCAATTTTAGCTATTATTTTTACTGCTATTGGAATTTGGGGTGGTTCTCTAGTCGGTGTTGATTGGAAAGGGGTTGATTCTGGTAGTTTTTGGTCTGTGATGCAAAATAGTGTGACTCTCACAGATTTATTAGATGGTTCAATTAAAAGTATTTTTTTCGCTTTTGCGGTGGTATGGATAGCCTTATTTAATGGTTATAATGCGTTACCAACATCAGAAGGGATTAGTCAAGCGACAACAAAAACAGTAGTAAATGCGTCATTAGTTGTATTAGGGTTAGATTTTATCTTAACTGCAATAATGTTTGGTGGTTAGATTTAAAAGGAAAATAAAATGAGACAATCATTAAAATATGAGTTTTGGGTAGGATTATTTGTACTTATTGGATTAGGTGCATTGGTGTTTTTAGGATTACGAGTTGCAAATGTACAGGGGTTTTCTTCTGAAAAAACTTATACTCTTTATGCAACTTTTGATAATATAGGTGGACTAAAAGTACGGGCACCTGTGAAAGTCGGTGGTGTTGTTGTTGGACGAGTATCAGAAATTAATTTAGATACTGAAAATTACACGCCTAAAGTAACTTTAGCGATTAATGAAAAATTCAATAATATTCCAGATACGAGTTCGTTGTCTATAAAAACAGCAGGTTTACTCGGTGAACAGTATATCGCGCTTAGTATTGGTTTTGTCCTTGATGGAGAAACCGCAACATTAAAAGAAGGTGATACTTTCTTTGATACTAATTCAGCAATGGTACTCGAAGATTTAATTGGACAATTTTTATATGGTGACAAAAAGTCGGACAGTTCAAAAAATGAACCAGATTTAGATGCACAATAACATAATTATTTATTATAACTCGGAGGTTAACAAAACTATGATAAAAGTAATGAAAAAACTAATTTTTACAACAGTTATCACGTTATCAACACTTTTTTCTGCTCAAACATTTGCAAATACAAACCCTTACGTATTAATGCAACAAACAGCAGACAAATTATTTAGTGATATCAAAGCAAATCAAAATAAAATTAACAAAGATCCAAATTATTTACGCACTATTGTTCGTAATGATTTAATGCCTTATGTTCACGTGAAATATGCAGGACTAAAAGTATTAGGAAAATATTTAAAAAAAGCAGATTTACAGCAGCGAGATAGATTTTTTAATGTGTTTGGACAATTTATTGAGCAATCTTATGCTCAAGTGTTGACGCAATACACTAATCAGAAGGTTGAAATTGAAGCAGAAAAGCCGCTTGATAATAAATTGATTGTAGGTATCCGTGTGAATATTTTAGCAAATGATGATAGAAAACCCATTGAATTAAACTTTAAATGGCGTAAGAATAGTAGAACTGGTGAATGGCAAGCTTATGATATGGTGGCTGAAGGTATCAGTATGATTACGACTAAGCATAATGAATGGAGTGGAATATTGCGTCAAAAAGGGATTGATACTTTAATTGCAAATTTAGAAAAATCTACTCAGAAACCCATTACATTGAGTAAATAGTAATTTTATGAAATCACAAAAAACATTGCAATGGGATATTCAAGCGAGTAATGATGATGTAATGGTTGTTTTATCTGGTGATTTAACAAGAAACACGTTGTCCCCTTTATGGGAGCAACGTGCTTCTTTTTTACAACCAGAATTAAAACAATGTATTTATTGGGATCTTAAGCATCTTCAACAAATAGACTCTGCAGGGTTAACTCTCTTCTTAGAATTATTGCATTCTTATGCAAAAAACAATAAAAATTATATTATTAATATACCAAATAGTATTACTAATCTTGCACAACTATTTGATTTGCAAGAATGGTTAGCACAATTTACCACTCAATCTTAAACTAGAGCAGTAATTATGGAATTAAAACAAATAGAAAATCTTTTAAATGAAGCGTTGGAACTTGACGAAATTCACGTACAGGGTGATGGTTCACATTTTGGTGTTATTGCAGTAAGTGATAGTTTTGCTTCACTTTCAAAAGTAAAACAACAGCAGATGATTTACGCACCGTTAACCGAACTTTTTACTACTAATGTTATCCACGCATTAACCATTAAGACCTTTACAAAAGAGCAGTGGAAAAGAGAAAAATTGCTTAATATGCCAAGCTAATTGTTGGTATTAAGCGGTAAGATTTAATTAAAAATTTACAAATGTTATAAAATATTCAATCAAAGGAATTCAAATGGAAAAGTTTTGTGTTAAAGGACCAGTTAGTTTAAATGGTGATGTGCGAATTTCTGGGGCAAAAAATGCTGCATTGCCAATTTTATTTGCAACAATTCTTGCGACTAAGCCTATAACATTAACGAATGTACCAGATTTAAAAGATGTAGATACCACATTTAAAATTTTACGTGAATTAGGCGTGGTAGTTGAGCGTGATGAACAAAATGCAGTAAAAATTGATGCAAGCAATATTAATCATTATATTGCCCCTTATGAATTAGTAAAAACAATGCGAGCGTCAATTTGGGCATTAGCACCACTTTTAACCCGTTTTCATCAAGGGCAAGTTTCTTTACCGGGTGGGTGTACTATTGGAGCAAGACCCGTGGATATGCACATTTCAGCATTAGAAAAAATGGGGGCAACTATTATTCTTGATCAAGGTTATGTTAAAGCACAAGTGAATGATCGTTTAATGGGTTGCCGTGTCTATATGGATAAAGTCAGTGTTGGTGCGACTCTTTCTGTAATGATGGCTGCAACTTTAGCTCAGGGTACAACTATTATTGAAAATGCGGCACGTGAGCCTGAAGTGGTTGATACCGCAGAATTTTTGAATAAAATGGGTGCTAAAATTGAGGGTGTTGGTTCTGATACTATCACTATTGAAGGGGTAGAAACTTTGCTAGGATGTGAACATAGCATCGTTCCTGATCGTATTGAAACAGGTACATTCTTAATTGCTGCAGCGGTTTCTAAAGGAAAAATTACTTGTCATGGTACCAAGGCTCATACCCTTGATGCGGTGATCGAAAAGCTACGTGAAGCAGGAATGGAGGTTGAAGTGAGTGAAAACTCAATTACTCTAGACTCTCATGGTAAACGACCAAAAGCGGTGAATATTCGCACAATGCCACACCCCGCCTTTCCTACAGATATGCAAGCTCAATTTACTTTGTTAAATGTGATTGCAGAAGGGACTAGTACAATTACAGAAACAATATTTGAAAACCGTTTTATGCATATTCCCGAGTTGAATAGAATGGGAGCCAAAGCAGAAATTGAAGGTAATATGGCGATTTGTCACGGCGTTGAACAACTATCTGCAGCACAAGTGATGGCGACAGATTTAAGAGCTTCAATTAGTCTTGTTTTGGCAGGTTTAATTGCAAATGGAGAAACGGTAGTCGATCGTATTTATCATATTGATCGTGGTTATGAGCATATTGAAGAAAAGTTACGTAATCTTGGTGCAAATATAGATCGAATTGCCGAATAATATTATCATATCAATTTAAATTTTTAATAAAAGTAATCTTTCTAGATTGCTTTTTTATTTTAAAAAATTTACATTTTTTTATCATTTTTCATCTTTCCCATTAAAAAAACTATTGCAGTTCATAAAAAAACTTGTATAGTCATAGGCTCATAATTAAAAAAAGAAGACAAAATAGTCTTTAAAAAATAATAATTCAAACACAACATATAGGAGTAAAACTCAATGAGAAAAATGACAAAATTCTCTTTAATGACATTAGCAATAGCATCTACTACTGCTTTTGCAGCCCCTAAAACTTTTGTTTATTGCTTAGAAGCGTCGCCGTCTTTTTTAAGCCCTCAGTTAGCAACTGATGGTGCATCATTAGATGCGGCAAGCCGAACAATTTATAACCGTTTAACCACTTTTGAAGCAGGAACGACGAAAGTGATTCCTTCTTTGGCGGAAAAATGGGAGGTATCTGATGATGGCAAAACTTATGTTTTTCATTTACGTAAAGGGGTAAAATTCCACAGTAATAAAAATTTTAAGCCCTCTCGTGATTTAAATGCAGATGATGTCTTATTCTCTTTTAATCGTCAATTAGATCCAAAGCATCCTTATAATAAAGTATCTGGAGGGAACTATGAGTACTTTGTGGGAATGGATATGGCAAGTATTATTGATAAAGTGGAAAAAGTTGATGATTACACAGTGAAGTTTAGCCTAAAAGTACCAAATGCCCCTTTCCTAGCAAACTTAGGGATGGATTTTGCTTCTATTTTTTCAAAAGAATATGCAGATAAA
Source organism: Pasteurella atlantica (assembly GCF_963693435.1). Taxonomy (NCBI): domain Bacteria; kingdom Pseudomonadati; phylum Pseudomonadota; class Gammaproteobacteria; order Pasteurellales; family Pasteurellaceae; genus Pasteurella; species Pasteurella atlantica. The sequence continues at coordinate 2,112,836 of NZ_OY856306.1, read as the reverse complement.
ATGCTAAAAGCAGGAACGCCTGAAGAGGTTGATACACAACCAATTGGAACAGGACCATTTAAATTTGTTTCTTACCAAAAAGATTCAAATTTACGTTACAAAGCCTTTAAAGATTATTGGAAAGGTAAGGCAAAAATTGACCGCTTAGTGTTTTCAATTACCCCTGATGCCTCGGTGCGTGATGCAAAATTAACTAAAGGGGAATGTCACGCAGCACCTTATCCAAATCCAGCAGATATTGAAAAATTAAAAGCAGATCCAAAAATAACCTTACTTTCAAAACCGGGATTAAACATTGGTTATCTTGCTTTTAATACTGAGAAAAAACCTTTTGATAACTTAAAAGTACGTAAAGCATTAAGCTATGCTGTTAATAAAGCGGCCATTATTGAGTCTGTGTATCAAGGTGCAGGGCAAGCAGCGAAAAATGCTATTCCGCCAACAATGTGGAGTTATAACGATGATGTTAAAGATTATGAATATAATCCACAGAAAGCAAAAGAGTTGTTAAAAGAAGCTGGCTTTAAAGATGGTTTTGATGTTGAACTATGGGCAATGCCAGTGTCTCGTCCATATAACCCGAATGCTCGTCGTATGGCGGAGATTATCCAAGAAGATTGGAAAAACGTGGGTGTGAATGCCAAAATTGTCAGCTATGAGTGGGGTGAATACTTAAAACGTATGCGTCAAGGTGATCACCAAACGGGCTTAATGGGTTGGACAGGTGATAATGGAGATCCAGATAACTTCTTAAATACACTATTAAGTTGTTCTGCAAAAGAAAAAGGATCTAATTATGCAAAATTCTGTAATAAAGAATTTGATGATTTAGTACTTTCTGCTGTTCAAAAAACAGATCCAGCAGAGCGTACTGCACTTTATAAAAAAGCACAGCAAGTATTTAAAGATCAAGCACCTTGGTTAACTATTGCTCATTCAACAACGTATTTCCCTGTGCGTAAAGAAGTAACAGGTTATGTTGTGAGTCCATTTGGATTACACGATTTTTATAATGTTGATTTAAAATAGTTATTGAATCTTGTTATTCAAGCGGTAAGATTTTATATAAAATTTGCAAAAATCGATTATAATCTTACCGCTTCATTTTTATTTAATTTAAGTTGAGAAAATATAAATGTTAAAGTTTATTTTAAAACGCTTACTTTCTGTTATTCCTACTTTTTTTGCAATAACATTGATTACTTTTGCTTTAGTGCATTTAATTCCAGGTGACCCGATTGAAATTAGAATGGGAGAGCGAGGGCTGAGTCCTGAAGTTCATGCTCAAATGATGCATCAACTTGGGTTAGACCTTTCATTACCTCAACAATATTTTAATTATTTAAAAGGTATTTTTCAGGGAGACTTAGGTAATTCATTTAGAAATAATGAACCTGTTTTAAAAGAATTTTTTACACTCTTTCCTGCAACTGTTGAATTAGCATTTTTTGCGTTATTGTGGTCATTAATTGGTGGAATTGTTTTAGGTGTTATTGCTGCGGTTAAAAAAGATTCGTGGTGGTCTCATTTAATTAGTTCACTTTCATTGACAGGTTATTCGATGCCAATTTTTTGGTGGGGATTGATTTTAATTTTATATGTTTCTATTCCTCTTGATTTACCAGCATCAGGGCGATTACCTGCAGAGTATTGGATTGATACAGATACAGGATTTATGTTAATTGACACGTGGAATTCTGATGAAGAAGGGGCATTTTTTGCTGCGATTAAATCTTTGATTTTACCTTCAATTGTACTTGGAACTATTCCACTAGCGGTAGTTACTCGGATGACTCGCTCATCAATGTTGGAAGTGTTAAGTCAAGATTATATTCGTACTGCAAAAGCGAAAGGGCTGACGCAATCTCGCATTATCATTAACCACGCATTGCGTAATGCGTTAATTCCTATTATTACAGTAGTTGGATTAATTGTTGGGCAGCTATTATCTGGAGCCGTTTTAACTGAAAATATTTTTTCGTGGCCAGGTATTGGAAAATGGGTAATTGATGCCATTAACTCTCGCGATTACCCTGTGTTACAAGGTTCAGTATTAATTATTGCAATGGTAATTGTTTTTGTGAATTTGATGGTTGATTTATTATATGGCGTGGTTAATCCTCGTATCCGTCATAGTTAATTTTAGGGAGAAAAAATGTCTAGTACAGTTATTGATAACACGCTTCCTCCAGCAAAATCCCTCTTAAGTGAGTTTTGGATTAATTTTCGAAAAAATAGAGGAGCAGTAATAGGATTTTACTTTATTGCTTTCGTTTTTCTTATTTGTGTATTTGCTCATTTTGTTGCTCCTTTTGATCCTATTGAGCAAAATCGCAGTGCATTATTGTTACCGCCCGCCTTTTTTGAAGGAGGAGATTGGACTTATATCTTAGGTACTGATGATATTGGGCGAGATATGTTATCTCGTATCATTTATGGTGCGAGATTGTCCGTATTTATTGGTTTATTTATTGTCGTTTTATCCTGTTTATTAGGCGTGCTTTTTGGATTATTGGCAGGGTTTTATGGTGGTTTGCTTGATGCAGTAATTATGCGATTTGTGGATATAATGCTGGCAATTCCTAGCTTATTGCTAACCATTGGGGTGGTAACAATTTTAGGACCATCACTCTTTAATGCCGCAATTGCCATTGCAATTGTCTCAATACCGAGTTATGTACGCTTAGCCAGAGCATCTGTAATGAGTGAAAAAACACGAGATTATGTAACCGCTTCTCAAGTAACTGGTGTGAGTATATTCCGTTTAATGTTTATTATTATTCTACCAAACTGTCTTGCTCCACTTATTGTTCAAATGACAATGGGTATTTCTAATGCGATTTTGGAGCTTGCCGCACTGGGATTTTTAGGTATTGGTGCTCAACCTCCAACACCAGAATTAGGCACAATGTTGGCAGAGTCTCGAGGTTTTATGCAATCAGCTAACTGGTTGGTTACTATACCAGGGATTGCAATTTTATTACTCGTATTAGCTTTCAACCTTATGGGAGATGGTTTACGTGATGCGTTGGATCCAAGGTTGAAATAATGATTAAAGATAATTTTTTCTAAATTAGAATAGGTGAATTGAGCATTCACCTATTTTATTTTTTTAATATACAATATTAAAGATGAATAATACGCTTAAGTTTTATCTCGTGTTACTATATAATGCCTAACGATTTTAGTTGTTTAAAGAGGGTTCTTGCAAAATGATACAGTTTACTAATGTGAATAAAGCATATATTGGTGCAAGAAGACCTGTATTGCAAGATATTAGCTTTCATCTTCCCGCTGGAGAAATGGCATATTTAACGGGTGTTTCTGGGGCTGGAAAAAGTACATTATTAAAATTAATAATGGGAATGGAGCGAGTAAATGGCGGAAAAATCTTATTTAACGGACACGATATAACACGTTTACCTAAAAGAGAGCTTCCTTTTTTAAGACGACAAATTGGAATGGTTCATCAAAATTATGCCTTATTAACAGATCGAACTATACTAGATAATGTTGCCCTACCTTTGATTATTATGGGCATTAAGCAATCTATTGTGCAAAGAGAAGCAAGAATAGCTTTAGAAAGAGTTGGATTGGAAAATAAAACACATTATTTCCCAATGCAATTATCTGGAGGAGAGCAACAGAGAGTCGATATTGCTAGAGCAATAATTCATCGTCCTCAGCTTTTGTTAGCTGATGAACCGACAGGGAATTTGGATGAAAAGTTATCATTTGATATTCTTCGTTTATTTGATGCATTTAATCAATCAGGTACAACTGTTTTGATTGCAACCCACGATACCAATATAATAAATCAAAGTTCTAAAGTTTGTTTAGGACTTGAAAATGGTCATTTAAAAAGAATAAGTTAAGGAAATAATAATGTTTCAGTTATTTAATATTTTTAGTGTACAAACCCGCTATATTTGGCGAGTTGTTTGGCAGGATCTATTGCAGCGTAAACTTGGAACATTATTAACCGTTTTAGTTATTTCCGTTTCTTTAACTATTCCAATGGTGGGATATTTATTGTGGAAAAATACGCATAATGCAGCAACACAATTTTATCCAGAACAAGAATTAACAATTTATTTGCATAAAAATTTATCTAAAAGTAGTGTTAATTTGGTTGTGGAAAAAATCCGTCAGTTTGAAACAGATAAAATGGATAGCTTAGAGTTTATTTCTCGTCAACAAAGTTTAGATGATTTTCGAAAATGGTCAGGCTTTGGTAAAGCGTTAGATATTTTAGATGATAATCCATTACCTGCCATTGTTATCCTTAAACCCAAAAAAGTGTTTAGTGGTATAGAACATATGTTGTTATTTAGAAATGAACTTCAAAAAATTAAAGGAATACAAGAAGTTCGTCTTGATAATGAATGGTTAGAAAAATTAACGGCTCTTACTTGGTTAATTGCTAAAGTGGGCGTTATTTGTGCATTATTGATGTCAATTTCTGTTTTTTTGGTTATTGCTAATAGTGTTCGTACTGAGGTTTCTAATAATAAAGCAACGATTGAAGTTATGCAGTTAGTGGGAGCAACTAAGTATTTTATTGCTCGTCGTTTTATTTATACTGCAATGATTTATGGGTTACTTGGTAGTATTTTAGCAATATTACTTGCTTTAGTTGTAGCTAGCTATTTTTCAAATGTGGTGAGATATGTTGCTGATCTTTTCGTGGTGAAATTTGAATTAAATCATTTCAATTTTAGTGAAATCTTTTTCGTTATTGTCTTTTGTATCTTTATTGGTTGGTTATCCGCCAAGGTTGCAACAAAAAATATTTAATTTTAATGTACTGAGCATCCTTCATTCCTCTTTTTGAATGATTACATAAGTTAAAAATTCCCTCTTTTACTCACGAAGATGAGTTAGATAGGGCACATAATTTTATGGAATTCCTATTTTAACGTATAAAAAGTAATATTAGTGATAAGAAAAAGTTATCAATAATGCTTGATCGTTTTGCCATTTATTGTTAGAGTTCTGACCCAAGAATAAAAAATTAGGAGATTTCTAACTATGGAATATATTCATCAATTTTTCGATACCATTAATGATCTAACTTGGGGTTGGGCATTAATTCCAATGTTAATTGTATTTGGTTTACTATTTACTACTGTAGGTGGTTTTGCTCAATTTAGATATTTTGGGCGTATGTTTAATGTTTTCAGATCTGAAAAAGAGAGCCACGATCCTGATGCGGTGAGTTCACGTCAGGCATTGCTAGTTTCTATCGGTGGTCGCGTTGGTGGTGGTAATATTGCAGGTGTTGCTGTTGCTATCAGTTTAGGTGGTCCAGGTGCTGTATTTTGGATGTGGGTTGTGGCACTTATTGGAATGATGACCAGTATTGTTGAATGTTCTTTAGCTCAGCTTTATAAACGTAAAGAAGCAGATGGTACATATCGTGGTGGTCCTGCTCATTATATTTTACACGGTTTAGGTAAAGATTATCGTTGGTTAGCGGTTATTTATGCTATTGCGTTAACACTTTCTTTCTCTATTGGTTTTAATGCTTTCCAAGGTAATACCGTTGCAGGTGCTGCATTAGATAGTTTAGGTATTGATCGTCTTTATACTGGTATATTCTTAGTTGTATTTGGTGGATTAGTTATTTTTGGTGGAATTAAACGCATTGCGAAAGCTGCGGATGTTATTGTGCCATTAATGTCATTAATTTATCTTCTACTTGCTATTGTTGTGATTGTAATGAATATCACAGAAGTACCAGCATTGATTGTTAGCGTAGTAAAAAATGCATTTGGTATTGATTCTGTTGTTGGTGGTGGAATGGGTGTCGCGATTGCACAAGGGATGCGTCGAGGTTTATTCTCAAATGAAGCAGGTTTAGGTTCAGCACCAAATGTAGCAGCAACAGCGAAAGCAAATCATCCTGTGAGCCAAGGTATTTCACAAGCTCTGTCAGTCTTTATTGATACTATGTTAATTTGTAGTGCAACGGCGTTTATTGTTTTATTAGGAGATGTATATCAACCAGGTGTTGAAATTGATGGCGTAGTGTTAACACAGCAGTCATTGGTTGGTCACTTTGGTAACTGGGTAAGCTACTTATTAACATTCTCAATTTTACTGTTCTCATTTAGTTCTATTATTTATAACTACTATATGGGTGAAAATGGGGTAAGTTTCCTTGCTGGAAGTGCTGAGAAAGCAAAAGTACCTGTATTTATCTTACGTTTAGCGGTAATTGGAATCTTATTCTTGGGTGCAGTAGCGCCTGGTGCGACAGATGTATTCTTCTTCTCTGATCCTTTAATGGGAGTATTAGCATTGACTAATTTATTAGCATTAATAATGCTTTTCCCTCGAGCAGTAAAACTGTTGAAGGATTACAGAAATCAATTAGATGCAGGTATTGAAGAACCTATCTTTGATGCTCAGCAATATGAACGTTTAGATATTGATATAGACGCTTGGGAACGTCATAGTGATAAAAATATAGTCATTAAATAATTATTATTTTATTTAAGAGAAAACCCAGCTAATTTTAGTTGGGTTTTTTTAGATTAAGCGGTCACTTTAAGATCAAAATTTACCAAATTTATTTTTCTTTTTTTTTATAAAAAGAGTAGACTACGGATATCTTTATTTGTTACTTAAGGAAATGAAATGACTGAGATAACTCTGCCACCACAATCGATTTGGCAACAAATTTTTACTAAAAATATGTTACTTTGTATTTACACTGGTTTCTGTTCTGGTTTGCCATTATTTGTCTTAATTCAACTTATTCCTGCGTGGTTTACTTCCGAAGATCTTAATATTAAAACGATTGCAGCTTTTACATTAATTTCTTTACCTTACACTTTTAAATTTTTATGGGCAGCATTATTAGATCGTTATCCTTTTCCTTTTTTAGGGCGTCGTCGAGGCTGGATCTTTATTTCTCAAATCGTGCTTATTGTGATTTTAGGTAGTTATGGTTTTTTTGATCCTAAAAAAGATATTGCATTGATTTCAGTTCTGTCACTATGTTTTGCATTTGCCTCCGCTACTCAAGATATTGTAATTGATGCTTATCGCCGTGAAATTTTAACCGATAATCAACTTGGATTAGGAAATTCTATACACGTGAATGCTTATCGTGTTGCAGGTTTAATCCCAGGTGGTCTATCATTAGCACTAGCAGATCATATGCCTTGGGAAAGTGTTTTTATGATTACCTCTGCATTTTTAATACCTGGATTATTAATTACGGTATTTTTTAGTGATGAGAAAATTTTTCCCAAAACTGAACACAACAAACCTTTTTACACTGCCTTTGTTGACCCTTTTAAAGAGTTTTTTACCCGTAAAGGCGTATATGGAGCAATTGGTTTAATTTTATTTATTTTCCTATATAAATTAGGTGATTCTCTTGCAACGACTCTTCAAACTAAATTTATTTTAGATATGGGGTTTACCAAATCTGATATTGCTCTAGTGGTTAAAACAACCTCTTTTTGGTGCAGTATTGCAGGAGGTATCATTGGTGGAGTGGCGATGATTAAACTAGGAGTAAACCGAGCATTATGGATATTTGGTGCGGTACAAATTATTACTATTCTTGGTTTTGTTTATCTCGCAAGTTTTGGTCATTTTGATACGGAAACAATAGGTGCAAACGAATTGATTAAATTAGGTGTTGTGATTTCAGGAGAGTATCTCGGTGTAGGATTAGGAACCGTTGCGTTTGTTGCTTTTATGGCAAGAGAAACCAATCCTATGTATACCGCAATGCAGTTGGCTATTTTTACGAGTTTATATGCTCTTCCAAGTAAATTGCTTGGAGCAGGTACTGGATGGGTGGTTGAACAAATTGGTTATTATCACTTCTTTATCTGCTGTTTCTTTATTGCAATTCCAGGAATGATTTGTTTATTCTGGGTTGCTCCTTGGAATGATAAAAGAGTAAGCTTTGAGTAGTTTTAATTTACAATTTTTATTCAAATTAACTTGATTTTATAGCGTCTAACTATTGAGGTAATATGAAATTATCAGTAGGCTTGATACAAGCTATCTTAGCATATTCTATATGGGGGCTTTTTCCTCTATATTGGGCTTTGCTCAAGTCTATTCCTGCGACAGAGATCATTGCTCATCGCATTTTATGGTCATTTGTTTTATTGCTGATAGTGATTATTGCTAGAAATAAACTTATTCAAGTTTTTCATAGCGTTAAAACTAAAAAAAATATATTAATTCTATTGATTACCTCGTTATTAATCAGTGGTAATTGGTTGATTTATATTTGGGCTGTGACGAATGGACATATTTTAGAATCAAGTTTAGGTTATTATATTAGCCCTTTATGTAACGTATTATTAGGTATCATATTTTTAGGTGAACGATTACGCCCCTTACAGACTATCGCTGTTTTTCTAGCACTATTTAGTGTTATCTTTTTAACTATTGTTTATGGACAAATTCCTTTTATTGCTCTCGGTCTGGCAAGTACTGTTGCAATTTATGCTTTATTACGTAAGAAGGTAAGTTTAGATACCCAAACTGCAATGTTTATTGAAACAGGGTTAATTGTGATACCTGCAGCATTGTATATATTATTTGGAAATCATAGCCAAGCAATTTTTAATGGTTCTTTGAGTACGCAATTATTATTAATATGTGGTGGTATTGTCACTTTATTGCCGTTAATGTTAATGACCAATAGCTTAAAAACACTTCAATTATCAACAATCGGATTTTTGCAATACATTAGTCCAACACTACAATTCTTCTGCGGTTTAGTGGTATTCGGTGAAGCGTTTGATATGTATAAATTTATCGGATTTATTTTTATTTGGATTGCTATGCTGATTTATTCATTTGATGCGTTGCTTTATCAGAAGAAAGCTAATTTTACTCAGCGAATAAAGGATAAATAATTTACTGTTGATATATTTTTTATTGATTTTCGAGTAAACTATCCCTCAGATTTTCAAAATACAAAGAAAGGATAAATAATGTCATCACAATTTGTTTATACGATGCATCGAGTGGGCAAAATTGTTCCACCTAAGCGTCAGATATTAAAAGATATTTCATTAAGCTTTTTCCCTGGTGCAAAAATTGGGGTATTAGGTTTAAATGGTGCGGGTAAATCAACCTTACTTCGTATTATGGCGGGCGTTGATAAAGAATTTGAAGGGGAAGCGCGAGCACAACCTGGCATTAAAATCGGCTATCTACCACAAGAACCTAGATTAGATCCTGAGCAAACCGTACAAGAAGCGGTTGAAGAAGCCGTAGCAGAAGTTAAAAATGCATTAACTCGTTTAGATGAAGTTTACGCACTTTACGCTGATCCTGATGCTGATTTTGATAAATTAGCCACAGAGCAAGGTAAATTAGAAGCGATTATTCAAGCTCACGACGGACACAATTTACAAAACCAATTAGAGCGTGCAGCTGATGCGTTACGTTTACCTGAATGGAATGCAAAAATTGCTAACTTATCAGGTGGGGAACGCCGCCGAGTGGCACTTTGTCGCTTATTGTTAGAAAAACCTGATATGTTATTGCTGGACGAACCAACCAACCACTTAGATGCTGAGTCTGTGGCGTGGTTAGAGCGTTTCTTACACGATTATGAAGGTACTGTTGTAGCAATTACCCATGACCGTTATTTCTTAGATAATGTTGCAGGTTGGATTTTAGAGCTTGACCGAGGTGAAGGTATTCCTTGGGAAGGCAATTACTCAACGTGGTTAGAGCAAAAAGAGAAACGCTTAGCCCAAGAGCAAGCAACAGAAAGTGCTCGTCAAAAATCCATTGAAAAAGAGCTTGAATGGGTACGTCAAAATCCAAAAGGTCGCCAAGCAAAATCAAAAGCACGTATGGCTCGTTTTGATGAATTAACATCAAGCGAATACCAAAAACGTAATGAAACCAACGAACTCTTTATTCCACCTGGTCCACGTTTAGGGGATAAAGTGATTGAAGTGCAAAACTTAACCAAATCTTATGGCGATCGTACCTTGATTGATGATTTATCTTTCTCCATTCCGAAAGGGGCAATCGTTGGGATTATCGGTGCGAACGGTGCAGGTAAATCCACATTATTCCGTATGCTTTCAGGTAAAGAGCAAGCAGATAAAGGCTCAGTAACTTTAGGTGATACCGTTGTTTTAGCCTCAGTGGATCAGTTCCGTGATGAAATGAATGATACCAAAACCGTATGGGAAGAAATTTCTAACGGACAGGATATTTTAACGATCGGGAACTTTGAAATTCCAAGCCGTGCTTATGTTGGACGCTTTAATTTTAAAGGCGTAGATCAACAAAAACGTGTCGGTGAACTTTCAGGGGGGGAACGTGGACGTTTACATTTAGCAAAATTATTGCAAGTGGGTGGAAACGTATTATTACTCGATGAGCCGACGAATGATCTAGATATTGAAACCTTACGAGCCTTAGAAAATGCAATTTTAGAATTCCCTGGTTGTGCAATGGTGATTTCACACGACCGTTGGTTCTTAGACCGTATTGCAACCCATATTTTGGATTACGGCGATGAAGGTAAAGTAACGTTCTACGAAGGAAACTTCTCAGACTACGAAGAGTGGAAGAAGAAAACCTTTGGAGCAGCAGCGATTGAACCAACACGTATTAAATATAAACGTATCACAAAATAATTAAATCAAGTAGAGACAGGGCATGCCCTGTCTTTTTCGATGTAATTATATTTTTGCAAAAAATCATAAAAATCTAACCGCTTAATTTAACTAAAAAATCATTATGAAAAAAATTCAACGACAAGTTGTACTTGATACCGAAACAACAGGTATGAACTTTAATGGAAAGCCATATATTGGGCATAACATCATTGAAATTGGGGCTGTAGAAGTGATAAATCGTCGCCTAACAGGACGAACGTATCACGTCTATATAAAACCACCACGTGAAGTGGAAGAAGAAGCAATTAAAGTTCACGGTATTACCAATGACTTTTTAAAAGATAAACCAAGCTTTGCTGAAATTGTGGATGAATTTGTTGATTTTATTAAAGGTGCAGAGCTTGTTATTCATAATGCCCCCTTTGATGTCGGCTTTATGGATCACGAATTTTCATTTTTAAAAAATCCGCCACCTAAAACGGCTGAAATGTGCAAGGTTACTGATACGTTATTAATGGCTCGTAAAATGTATCCAGGAAAACGAAATAGTTTAGATGCCTTATGTTCACGACTAGGAATAGATAATACTAAGCGTGTACTTCACGGCGCATTACTGGATGCTGAGATTCTCGCTGATGTTTACCTGATGATGACAGGGGGGCAAATAGCGTTATTATCTGAAAATGAAGAAACCAAAAAAACAACAGAAGAAAAAAATTTATTTGAACATACTCCACTTGATACCAGTGGGCTAATCACCCTTGAACCAACAAAAGAAGAATTAGATGCACACCTAGAATATTTAACTTTAATTGATAAAAAATCGAAAGGAAATTGTATTTGGTTAGCAGAAAATAAAGATGAAACAGCAGAGTTACATTAAAATCTGAGTTAAAAACAGCCTTTTTGACTATTTTAACAACATTTAAATATAGTTTTGAAAAAAAGATTTGACGACGTAGTATTAAATCATTATTATACACCTCGTTCACAGCGGAGTGGTAGTTCAGCTGGTTAGAATACCTGCCTGTCACGCAGGGGGTCGCGGGTTCGAATCCCGTCCATTCCGCCAATTATTTATATGAAACCCACATAAAATTTATTTTATGTGGGTTTTGTTTTTCAATAACTTGCATTTATTTCCACCAAAGTACCCCTTTAGATATCCTTATTTTTAATGCTAGAAAGATATTATTTATGATAAATATAGCCAAAGTATTATAATTTGACATAGTTAAAATATTCCTGAAATAAAAAGTTAATATCATCACATCTTAACTTCTTCCTAATAGACTTGGCTTGAGCCCACTTTTTTTCAATGGGATTCAAGTCAGGACTATAAGGTGGAAGAAATTCTAAAATGACACCTTTATCTTGGATAGCTGTTATCATATCCTGACGTTTATGAAACGTCGCATTATCCATCACTAAAACAGAATCAGGCTTCACCTTAGGTAATAAATCCTGTTTTAGCCAAGCATAAAACGTGTCTGAATTAATATTGCCTTCAAATAAGGATACCGTTAGAAAAGTAAAACCTATAATTGCACCAATCACATTAATTCGCCCTTTTGCATGCCAATCTTGATGTCCATAACATCGCTGTCCTTTCCTACAATAGCCATGTGTTCTAGGCATATCTTTTGCAAAGCCACTTTCATCTAAGTAAATAATTGTTTTTCCTTGCTTAGAAAAATCATTCATTTTTTCCTGAAATTTGATACGAGCATCTTCGTTTGCTTTGGGATGTTTTAGTGTTTTTTTTATAGCTAATACCCGATCGTTTAAGGGCAAAACCAATTGCCCTTTGAGTTACACCAAAACGTTCCGCTCTTTCATACTGATAAGCATCAGGATATAACTCAACATCTTTGAGTAATGCGTCCATATCAATCTTTGTTGCAGGCTTATTACGAGTTGTACAAGGCTCAATTTTCTTTTTCCAACGGAACAACGTTCTGATACCAATATTAAAATATTGACTTGTTTCTTCAAAGGTTAAACCTTTCTTCGCCTTTATTTCAAATACTTTTCGGCGGAAATCTAATGAATAGCTCATATTTTATACCTTAAACAGTTGGTAGTTTATATTATGCCATATAATTTTACTTTTGCTATAAATATCTTAGTCTTTAACTATTGTAAATTTTACAAAGGTATAAATAAGAGCGTTTTACCTAAAAAAATTATTTTTAAAATTGTAGTGAT